>NZ_LVCT01000324.1:0-24660 GCF_001647205.1 Rhodococcus sp. EPR-134 | reverse complement strand
GACCACCTACTGGTCTCCACGATGCTCGACGCCGATCCCTTCGCTCCGCAGCATCTGCTGAACCTGATCGACGAGGTTCACGACTTCACTCACGAACTCGACGACGATTTCGCTGAATCCTTCGGCGGAGCCCTCGACTGCGACGCCGATGACGACAGCTACGCCGGAGACTGCAATCCAGGAGGTTGCGGCGGTGACTGTGACTGTGCGTGCGGCGATGAAGCAGACGGCGAGCTCAGCATCAGGGCGGTCACCTCGACGCCCAGCAAGTAAGCAATACCTCACGGCTAGTTTTGCGTGCGTGCATCTCTGCGATTGCAGAGATTCGCGCACGCTTACGTTTGTCGTCGCTCCACGGGACGACCGAAAGCGACCGAATGAAAATCGACTGCGCGGCAGGAACGACGACGGAAAGATCGTCACTGCCGGTTTCGCGACTGTGCAGCGCAATGACCTTCGGCCTGGCAGCGAACTCATCCAACAGACCACGACGGGTTGGCCTGCTATTCCTTTGTGCGGCTTGGCCGATCGCTCATATCAGTCGCCGATTTAGACGCCGAACGCGCCTGAATCGCGAAAAACATTCGCCTACAGCTACTTTCGTCGGCGTAATTCAACGACGCAACGCCCCCTAGATGTCGCAGTACCAACCAGACGACTGGGATTGCGGGCGAGGCCGCCCCAAGATCAGCCTGAGTACGGCTCGCACGCAGGTCCGGTGATGTAGCCCTGCTCGCAGCCGTGCTGCGTTTGGATATCACCGCTGGTCGGCTCTTTGCCACACTTAACACCGCAGCGTTCGTATCCGTTTACGACACCATCACCGTTCCGGTCTTCGTCAGGGTCATATGGGTAACCACCTCCGGGATTCGTGTTCGCCTCCGCACGCATCTCCGCACAGGCCGGATCGGTCGTGGAGTACGAGCCATCGGTGTACACCGCAGTTCCCGGGTAATCGCAGTACCGTAGAACCCTTTCCGAAGCTTGTGTAGTTGCCGGAGGCACATAGGTGTCGCAGGATGCCTCGTAGCCAGTGGTGTTATCGGAGTACAACACGGTACCTGACTGGTAGAGGGAGAGATCACCGCATACGAAGGTGATCGGCGCGACCTCGGGTGTGCTACTTGGGGGAGGTACTACGGACTCAGTTGCCGCGACGGCTGTTGACGATGAGCTTGATGGGGTTGTCGACGGCAAGTCTGTGCCTGGGCCGCCGCAAGCAGAAAGACTGAACGACGAGAGCAATGCGCCAACAGCGAGGATAAGCGCTCTCTTCATGTCAGTCTCCTGTGCGTTCCCGCACGCTGTTGTGTCGAACGAGCGACTCCGGCGATCATCGCCGTTAGCATTCTCCGCATCGTGCCGCCTTCACGCGGTAGCGATTCGGCTCACATTGATAATCGGCAGACGAGAAAACTCGTTACGGAGTTGCGAGTTCTCTCGCCTGTGATCGACAACATCGCGCCAGCACCGAGCCCCCGAACGACCGCCCGAACGAGAAGTTGAGCGCAGCCAGCTTTCCCGCTTCGGATTCGGCGTTCACCAGTTTTCGGTAGCACTCCTTTGTGTTGGCGGCACTCGTGACAGTGGTCGGCGTATCGACTAGTTCCGACGCTGATTGACCGATCGAGAGCCTTGACAGGAGGAAGCGAGTTGCGCGTTACTGCGTATCCGTACTGACCAATGGCCCAGTGCGCTTCATTGATCTTTGCGCAGACCGACACTGGCTCCGCAACCTGTCCGCCGGTAATCGAAGCAAGAGTGTGGTCAATTCCGTATCACTAGTAAGTGAGGCAAGTACCTTCGCGACTTAAATGACGTTCACCAGCCACTGAAACGCGTTACGTCAGCGCTGTGAAGTCGACGAGTTCCTTTTCAATGTCAGCTAAGGGCTTCTCTCCAGTTGCTGCTTCGATGGCTCGCGGCGCCAATCCTCGATCGAGCATGAATGCCATCAGTTTCGTGATTGTCGACTTGGCTGCCTGCAGCTGAGTCAACTGCCCCGACTTCGGATCGCTGAACGCCGTCAGGCGGTTGATTCGGGCGGAGAGTTTCGTCTCCACATCCGCCAACTGGTACCAGAGCGCTTCGTCATGAGGAAGGCCGAGCATCTTGCGTGCATGCTCGGTCGATACCCGCAGGATCAACGTTGTCGAATCCGTGATCGGCTGATCGGGGGCACCGCCGCCTACCGCCGCGCCCGCGGCCACCGCCGCGCCCGCTCCGGCCAAACCACCAAGCATTCCGAGACCACCGATCATCCCTCCCGGCCCGAATGCTGCAAGCCCGCCGACGATAGCGGCGCCACCTGCCGCGGCAGCCGGCGCTGCGAGCATAAGCCCGACAGGTCCGGCCGCGACCAAGGCGAGACCGACTGCGGCTGTAATTACCCTGCCCCAGGGGACGCCACCGCGACTGTCCAAGCATTTCTGGACGTCTTCGAGGGCGGTGCTCACTGTCTTTCCGAGCTGACGCACGAACCCCAATTCGACGGCGATGTCGGCGAGTGCGTCGCGGGGGGCGTTGCCAATTTCGAGTTCATACGGATCGATGATGTTCGTCAGCGCGAGCACCACCAACTCGCCGACCACTTCGTGGATCTCCCATCGATGCGGAATCATCGGCAATTGACCATTGCTCAGTTGCTGTAGTTCGACTGCGACGGGCTGTCCACTCACTGACGCGGCCTGCTCTATTTGAGCGACGATGTTGTCCTGGACGATGTCGAGTGCATGTCGGTAGCGTTCGGCCAGCGCTTTGTCTTTGAGGTTGCGGTGGACCGCATGCGCGTAGTGCAGCATCAACAACACCGAGGCCTCGTTGTCATTGAGACGAACCGCGATATCCGATGTGCGGATGGCGATTTCCTTCGAGGGGTACAGAAGATCTGCAACCAGCATGGCGAGGGCGCGATGTCCGAGATACGCCCCAGAGGCATGGGATGCGCCGTTGTCGATGACGAAATCCTGGGCGCCGGGAAATGTGGTCGCCAGCCCCCTGCCGCCGGTGACGACGTCGCCGACATCGAGGAAGTTCGACCAGTCATCGACCCGGCCGTACGGAAACTTCTTGAGCAATCGCTCGCTGCTGTCGTGAACGGCCTGCACATTCGCCGGGCTACCGATGGTGATGAACCTGCGGACATGGACATTTTCAGGAAGGTGGTCGAGAAGATCGATCGCGATGACGCTGCCCAGGCTGTGGCCGATCAGAATGATCTCGCCAGAGGTGGGCAGATGGTCAAGGATGTGCCGCAGGATCGCTCCGCGGACCGGTTCCTCCCGAACGTACTTGCGTACTTGCTGCAGATCCAAGAGTGATAGCGATCCGATCGCGGCCTGCTGCAGTGGAGCGAGAACCTGCCCGGGCACACGATGGAAACCGAAGGTACGGACCCCGCCCTCGAGACCCAGAATCCGCTGGACTCTCGCCTGGCGCCGCTCAAAGCCGCGGCGACTGGCCGAGTCGTCGCGCGGTTTGTACGTCACCGGGGGCAGCTTCGCACCAATACCGTTTGTTGTGAGGAACGAACTGTAGTGAGGTGCGATGACCATATCCCGATTGACCGCGCCGAAACCGGCCTGTTCGAGACCGCGGTCGAGACCTTCGAGCCAACTCGATTTCGGATCGCCGTCACCGATTCCGTGCAGAAATACAATCTTCACAACCATGTCCCTCTCGAAGGTCGAACCCTGGTATCACCTAAACCACTACTGTTGTTCGCTACAAAGATTCGAAAAAGATGAGCACCGCCGAAAATCTCGAACGGATTCTCTGCGCTAACTTCGCAATACCGTACAGAGGAGGACCGACACCTCCGCGACCAGCTTGCCAAATTTCGTTCGCGACCACAGCATTAGGTCAGCCAATTATCGAGATCGGCTTCGCTCGAATGGGGTCCTCGCGATTATTTGCGGGTATGTCGCGGTATTCGTCATGCGGCTACGTCAACGATCAAGTAATCGGGGATCGCAAACCATCCACAAGCATAAACTGTGACAATGGGTCGGATCGTGCGATCCGAACCTGAACATTCCCGAACGTATATGTGACAGCGCCCGATGCGGCGGATCTGAAGGCCGATGCAGAAAATCCGTACTGAATCTCGGGCACCCCTTGAGATCTGCGACGGCGAATTCCATACCGGCTGGTTATATCCGGCTCGCGGTGCCACTGGAAGTAACCGGGTAATCAACTCGATGCAACGTGACCGCTCCGGAACTGCTCTCAGCTTGCTCACCAAGACCCACCGGCACCTGCCTGGTTGTCGCTTTGAGAGCCGAGGTTTCGGTGTACTTGAAGGCTCCGCAGTTGTCATCGTTGTCGTAACTTCAGTCGACGCGTTGTCAGTGTATGAGCCACGCTGTCAACGCCAGGGCCTCGACGCTGAGCGTCGCAGCCGGCTATTTTCGCATGGCGGTATATCGGCGAGCTCCGAGTCGTTTCGGCTGGCCCGCACTCGCCGCAATGCGGCTGGATCTCACTTCACTTTTCAGAGAACGAAATCGAGGTCAGTCGCCCACCTCGACACCGTAACCGGGACAGCAATAGCGCCAAGTCCGTGGTTATGCCCCTGACCTGCCGCCCGACGGCGCCAAACATCTGCGCGGCGGATAGATCGGCAAGAACCATCGTTCGTTCGACAGTCCAAGGCCGAGTACAGAAATGGCAAGTTTTCCGTCAGGACCCTAAACCGACTGAGACTGCTCCTAAGTCGCCGAAAGAATTGTCGCCATCGACTGCTGCTGCGGGGACAGCAAGTTGGCGACCCGCAGGTAGAGCATCGAAATCTACGCGGACACTCGGCCCACTATCACTCGCACTGCCGACGGAGAGCTTGACTGCGCCGTCCTCATCCACGGTGTTGCTGTAGAAGACAGAATCCTGATCCGAAGCGGCTTTACTGCCTCCGCCCGGGAGGAAGACGACCATATGCCGCGCAAACTGAAGCACAAATGGCACAACCGAAATCTGACGGCTCAGGCGACGGCGGTAAAACCCTTCGCCCGATCTTTGTCGACCGACGTCCACAGTGTCGTCGACAGTTCGGCCTTCACCAGCGGGATAACCTCTTCCGCAAATCGGCGCAGGGTGTCCTTCTGCTGCTCGAAGTCGAGCACGTGATTGACCGACACCGATTGGAAATCGTGGCCGTAGCTCTCGTGATAATCGAGGATCTTCTCGGCGACTCGCTCCGAAGACCCGACCAATGCCGGCCCACGGTCGACGGCTTCCTCGATGGTCCGGAAGCTTGTCGCCTTTCCGACTGCTTTGGGATCGTGCTTGCGTTTGTCGGCCTGCGCAACGGCGCCTTCGTAGATCGGACGGAACTCTTCGATGGCCTGCTCGGTCGTGTCGGCGAGGAACAATCCGCCCGAACCCGAACCGACATACGCCTTGGCCGGGTCATGTCCGTACGCCAGGTACTGCTCGCGGTAGTGGTCGATCAGCACTTTGTAATTCTCACGAGGCTGGAAGGCGTTGGCGGTGACGATGGGGTCACCCCACTTCGCCGCGAGTTCGACGGCCTCGAACGAGGTAGCCGATCCGTGCCAGATACGGAACGGGCCGTCGAAAGGACGCGGTAGCGTCGTCGCGTCCTCGAGCGAAGGCCGGTGCGTTCCCACCCACTTGACGTTTTCCTCGCTGATCAGCAGTTTGAGGAGTTCGTAGTTCTCGGTGAGGTACTCGTACTGCTTGGCGATGTCCAGACCGAGGAGCGGGTATTGAAGAACCTCGTTGCCCTTGCCGATCACGATCTCGAGGCGTCCCCGGCTGAGTTGATCGATGGTTCCGAAATCTTCGGCGACTCGGATCGGGTCGAGTAGCGAAAGGACCGTGACACCCGTCGAGAGCAGGATTCTGTCCGTGGCCTGCGCAATCGCCCCCAAAACGACGGTTGGCGCCGACGAAAGAACCGGCCCGGCATGGCGCTCACCCACCGAGAACGAATCGATACCCAGTTCTTCGGCGAGAACCGCCAGTTCGACGACGCGGTTGAGCCGATCGGACGGGGCAACTTCCTCGCCGGTCACTGGATGGGGTGGGTTGAAAATGATGTCCAGAACCTGAAAACGCATGACCCGTCTTTCTCGATAACCGCACAGCGCGCCTGTCCCTCGGAGGCTAGTGCGCGACTCGTCGACGGATCCGCCATCCGAGGACGCCCCTGACACGGCGAAATTACGAAAAACCCTATTCGACAACTACTTTCGACTCAATGGCATCATTCGGTCGATAAAACTCTCCCCGATCCGAAGTCGACCGAAAACATGCCGCACTCCCGCCAGGCAGGACCTGTGTCACCAACCAAACGAGCGCACGGTAAACATGAAGTACTAAGAGTGCGTTCCCTTATCGTTAAGAGGTACTTGATATGAACGGTGCGGCAGCCATCGGTGATGGCATATTTCAGATTCCTGTCCCGATCACGGACAACCCGCTCGGGCACACGCTCGTCTACGCCATGGAATCCCCCGGCGGACTGATCTTGGTCGACGCTGGTTGGGGCGACGACAACGCCTGGCAGGGCCTCAACGCGGGGCTCGCCGAGATCGGACATTCGGTGACCGACATCGAGGGCGTCGTGGTCACGCACTTCCATCCGGACCACACCGGACTGTGCGGACGGGTCCGCGAGGCATCCGGCGCCTGGATCGCCATGCACGAGGACGACCACTACCTGTTCGATCAGATGGCCACTGCGCGTAACGAGGAGTGGATGGCGTACCAGCTCGACAACATGGAACGTGCCGGAGCGCCCGCAGCTGACCGTGATGCCTTCCGACTGGCTGCCGCGGGTGAGTCTCCGGTGGGCCCCGAGTCGGCTCCCGACCGCCTTCTCGCGGACGACGAGATCATCGCACTCACCGGCCGAGGCCTCCGCGTTGTCTACACCCCCGGCCACACGCCTGGTCACGTCTGCTTCTACCTCGACGACGCCGACGTCATGTTCACCGGCGCCCACGTCCTGCAGAAGACCACACCACACGTCGGCAATTTCGTGTACCCACTCGACGAGCGAGACGCCCTCGCCGACTTCCTCCACTCGCTCGCACGCGTGCAGAACATGAACATCACCCGCGGTCTCGGCGCTCACGGCATTCCGATCGACGACGTCGGTGGCCGCGCCGGCGAGCTGATCGAGCATCACCAGGAGCGACTCGATCACCTGCTGCAAGAGTTCGCCGACGACAAGCTCACCGTGTGGGACGTCGCGGCAAAGATGAAGTGGTACAAGCCGTGGGCCGAGATCTCCCCGATGGGAAAGACGATGGCGTTGTCCGAAGGTGCAGCTCACCTTCGCCATCTGGTTGCCCGAGAGCAGGTCTCTCAGCTTCCCGGCTCCGAGCCCGCGCTCTTCGCTCGCTCCGTCTGAAAGATCAGGGCCGACAAGCACTCCGCTCGTCGGCCCTGATCTCTATTCCGCTTCGGCCTGATCGACTATTCGGGTCGACGCCGATCGCGGCACCACTACCACCGGAACCGGTGAGTACCGCACGATCTTCGCCGCCCGACTGCCGAGGAACACCCGCGCCAGTGGACCTGCCTTGCTCGAGCCGACAGTCAGAACGTCACCTCGGTCCCACTCGACGCCCTCGAGCGCCTCGGCCCAGTTACGACCATGGCTGATAACCGATTCCCTGACGTCGGGTGTTTCGGGCAGTGCACGCACGCGCTCGAAGGCAGCGTTGGTCTCACGCTCGACCACCTCGGCCCACTCAGAGATGATCGGTGAATCCCCCTCGGTCCCGAGCGTGGTCGTGTACTGCGCGTTCGCACGAACTGCAAACGCCGCCAATCTGAGTCCGGCATCGACACGCGCAGCCACAGTCGCGGCGGCGAGCACCAGATCGTCCTGATCTGGTGTGCCCGAGTATGCGGCGGTGACGCGGCGAACCACCTCACCGGGCTTGGTTCGAAATCCCCTCGGCGCCAGGGCGACCGGAACGTCGGAGCTGTGCAGCAAGCGTGAGGTGACACTGCCGAGAGCCACGTGACCGAACACCCCGGCCGTAGACGAATCCAGGACGATCATCTTGGCTTCGTGCTCGTGAACGAGATCGAGCAGGCCACTCGACGTCGACTGAGCCTCATGCACGACATAGGTCACATCGACGTCGGAGGGCATGTCTGCCCGCGCTTTCGCCAGTGCCGCTTCGGCTTCGGCTCGCAACTGCTGGTGGTATTCGGCGTCGACACGCGCCATCCCGGGCGGTGGCGGCGAGGGAATCACCGCGCAGATCACCAGCGGTTCACCGGACGAACGCGCCAACAGCGTTGCCAGATGGACGGTTCCGGAGCTGTCACCGTCGGGTGCGTATCCCGCGAGCAACGTCATGACTCGGACTCCGATCCCAGTTCGGCGCGGTTCTTCGCCCCGAGGCGCGAGTGCTTCATTCCGTAGGCGAAGTACCAGATGATCGCGACGGTCACCCAGATGAGGAACACGTAGATCGTGACGGTTCGGAGGTCCTTGATGATCCACAGGCAGCCCAGGATCGAGAGGATCGGTGTGACCGGATAGCCGGGAACTTTGAAGCTGCGCGGCAGGTCCGGGTCACTGCGCCGCAGGATGATGACCCCGATCGAGACCACAAGGAAGGCCACCAGGGTTCCGATACTGGTCATTTCGGCGAGGAAGTTGATGGGAATGAAACCGGCCAGAATGCTGATGACGACGCAGACGATAATGGTGTTGGGCACCGGCGTCAGAGTCCGCGGGTTCACCTTGTGGAAGATCGACGGAATCATGCCGTCGCGTGACATCGCGAACAGGATGCGGGTCTGACCGTAGATGACCACGAGCGTGACGCTGCAGATCGAGATCACCGCACCGGCGGCCAGAAGTGTTCCCGGCCAGGTAGATCCGGTCACCTGTTCGAGAATGGCGGACAGTCCGGCTTCCTGACCTTCGAACGATGCGGAATCCTGTGCACCGATCGCGACGGCGACAACAGCGATGTAGATCGCGGTGACGGACACGAGCGCAATGAGGATCGCGAGAGGGAGATTGCGACGAGGGTTCTTCACTTCTTCGCCGGCGGTGGACACAGCGTCGAGGCCGATGTACGAGAAGAAGATGATTCCGGCGGCGGACATGACGCCACTGAATCCGAACGGTGCGAAGTCGGCGAAGTGATTGCTGTTCCATCCGGCGATGCCGACCACGATGAAGAGCAGCAGAATTGCGAGTTTGATCGAGACCATGATGGCGTTGGCCTTGGCCGATTCACTGGCGCCGCGAATGAGCAGAACACCGCACAGGCACACCAGGATCACTGCGGGCAGATTGATGATGCCGCCCTGCTCCGGCGCTTGTGACAGCGCGTTGGGGATCTGGAACCCGAAGAGGTTGCCAAGTAGCTGGTTCAAGTACTGCGACCATCCGACGGACACCGCCGCGGCCGAGACTCCGTACTCGAGAAGCAGACACGCGCCGACGGCCATGGCCGGAAGCTCTCCGAGCGTCGCGTAAGCGTAGGAATACGACGAGCCCGACGCCGGGACAGCTCCGGCCAACTCCGCGTAACAAATCGCCGTGAGTCCCGCGACGACACCGGCAACAACGAAGGAGATGATCACTGCCGGACCCGCAACCGGGACTGCCTGCGAGAGGACGAAGAAGATGCCGGTGCCGATCGTGGCGCCGATGCCGAACATGGACAACTGCGCCAAACCGATACTGCGGGTCAGCTCGCCGCCGTTGGTATCTGCGCCGGTCTCCTGGTCTATCTGCAAAGCCGGCTTGCGCCGAAGTACGTGTTTGACGAGAGTAGCCATCGACGCTCCTCTAGAGTGCCTGGTAGGAAACTGTTGTATCCTCATACTGCACGTAAGTGTCCTGCGACACAACAGTTGGAGCAAAGTTGCCCAGCTCACGCCAACCGTCCGGTCTGGAATGCCCGGATCGTGAACCGCCTTCGGAGAAAACAGGGAGATCATGACCGGACCGACCATCACCGTCGACCTGCGTCGTATCGAACAGAATGCGCGCGTCCTCGTCGAAGCGTCCAATGCCAAGGGTATTGAGGTGGCGGGCGTCAGCAAATCTACATGTGGCTCCCCCAAGGTGGCGCGAGCAATGGTCCGCGGCGGCGTCGCACAGATCGCCGACTCCCGCCTGGACAACCTGGCCCGCATTCGCCGCGACGGCATCACCGTTCCCCTGATGCTGATCCGCGCACCGTCGCTCAACGAGATCGACGACACGATCCGCTACGCGGACATCAGCCTCAATTCCGAGTTGACGACGATTGTTGCTCTGGGCAGAGCAGCACGGACGCGAGGAGTCGTCCACGACATCGTGCTGATGATCGACCTCGGAGATCTCCGCGAAGGAATCCTGCCGGCGGAGGCGTTGGACGTAGTCGCTGAAATCCTTCCCATCGAGGGCATCAGACTGATCGGAATCGGCGCGAACCTCGCGTGCGTCGGTGGCATCCAGCCGACCGTCGACAACCTGTCGAATCTGGTCTACCTAGCCGACGAAATCACGAAGCGGTTCTCGATCGAACTGCCGATCGTTTCCGGCGGCAATACGTTCTCGCTGCCACTACTCGAGACGGGCACGATGCCCGAGGGGATCAACCATCTGCGTTTGGGCGCCAGCATTGTTCTGGCCGAATCACCTACTCCCCCCGGACTGTACGAACTGCTGAACAGTGATGCTTTCACCCTCACCGCGGACATCATCGAGGCCAAGGTCAAGCCGTCGCGGCCGTATGGAGTCTCAGGGGAAGACGCATTCGGCCGACGCCCCGTCTTCGACAACGAGGACAAGCCGAGCCGACGCCTGATCTTGTCCATCGGCCGCGAGGACATCTCGCCGGAAGGCTTGACCCCGATCGATCCGCGATTGAAGGTGATCAGTGCCAGCAGCGATCACCTCCTCGTCGACGCCGGAGAAACAGGTGACGAATACCGACTGGGTGGGACGGTCGACTTCACGATCGATTACGGCGCGCTCTTGATGGCGATGACATCGCCCTACGTCGAAAAGCGCTACGTCCTGGGCACCGAACCGATCGATGCCAATGCGACCGTCGAATTGATCGACCTCGAAACTACCGGGCTGGCAAGCCATCTCCTCGATCACGGTCTACGCGAGGACATGTCCGGAATCGGTTTCAACTGCATTCAAGCCGAGAACGCCGCCGCGGATCTCACAACGCTGCCGCTGTGGCTCACTACCGAGGCCTGGCAGAACACCAGAATTCCGATTGCCACCGAACCCGGAACCGATTTGGGTGCAATGATTTTCGCCTCCCACGGCGATATCGAACAACTGCTGTCGTCGGCGGCGGATCTGCACGGCCCCAGTTTGGAGAACACCGTCTTGGTGGGCGTCAAGAACGCCACGGTCGATCACAAGCGCGCACTCGACGAGTACGGGGTATTGCTGGTGACGATCGACGAGATCGATCGCCATGGCATGGCGGCCTTGATGCCTCGCGTTCTCGCCGCGGCGGGACAGGGTGTGAACGGCGTCCACGTCCACTTCGACATGGACATCATCGACGGGCGTGTTCTCGGCGTCGACGACACGACACATCTGGGCGGCCTCACATTCCGAGAAGCGCACCTCGCCGCCGAATTCATCAGCGAGACCGGCCTGACGAGATCGATTTCGATCGGCAGCGTTGCGGGAGCGGATTCCGATCCTCTCGGCCGTCAGGCGACCTTCGTCGACGGACTGGTTGCATCGCTGCTCGGGCGCAAGGTGGTCAAAGCCTGAGGTTGTCGGCAGCCCTTGCGAGAATCGTTCGATGATCACGCGGAGCTCCGGTCAGCACGTATTCATCGCACTCGGCACGCCGTGGCTCGATGCCGTGGTCGCGTTTCTCGAACCCCGTGCCCGTGTCGATCCCTGGATCATGCGCGGAAAGATGGCCATCGGCGACCTGTTGATCACTGTTCTCGACACCACTCCTCGCACGCTGCTCTGCATCGAGACCGTGGCTGCGCCGTTCGACGGCACGTCGCCGATTGAAGTCGATGAACGCCCGTACGAACTCCACGGTTTGCCCACCGTTCCCGAACTCGAACAACGATGGTCCATCACGTTTCCCACGGACCCGGGGCCGGTCGACGACGCACTGGCCGACCGGATTCTCACGGCCGGCCAGTCACACTATGCGCACTACTTCGGCGACATCGACACGCTGGATCCGACGTCCACAGCTGCCCACGCCCGAATGTTGATGAACGAGCGGGGAAACTGCACAGGTTGCGGCTCACCGATGCCGTTGCGAAAGTTCAACAGCAGCGATCGCCTTCACTTTCATTCCGCATCACGGATCTTCAGGCAGGCTGAACCTGGTGACGACTACCCAGCCGTCCTGTGCCGCAAGTGCACCGGAAGGATGGCCACGTCTGGGCACACCAACTTCATCGACTACATGCTGGCGAAAAATCCACCGTGCCCACACTGCGGTGCACACAGAACCGCTCAGTGTGCCCCGGGGATGCCGGTCCATCCGTTCGATCACCTACCGTGGCTCGCCGTGACTGGCTGCGTCGTGGGACCGGACACCCCGGAATGGACGTGCCGAGCGTGCAGTCACTCATGGGGACAGATGTTCCCGCCGGATCACCCGCAGCACGACTGATCAGTTCGCGGCGAAGCCGGGAAGCCGATCGATGTCCGCGATGATCGAATACTCCGCGGCGTCACCCTGGAGGATTCGACTCTGCTCGCCGTGGACGTCGACGGGGACGTCGCCGGCCAATGTCACTCGGTGCACACTGCGCGCCTGAGTCCCGTAGTCGGCGATACCGTAATGCTGAGTCGCCTGGTTGTCCCAGATCGCCAGGTCGCCGGCCGACCAGTCCCATCGAACAGTGTTTTCCAACTTGATGATTCGTGCCTGCAGGATCTGGTAAAGAGCGACCGACTCCGACGGCTTGAGCCCGACGAACTCCTTGAAGAAGTGACCGAGCAGGAGGGTCTTCTCCCCCGTCGCCGGATGGATACGCACCACCGGATGTTCGGTCTCGTAGATCTCACGGGTGAATTCGGCGTAGTAGGCCTGGCGCTGCGCGTCTACCGGGTTCGCCTGATCGACAACCTCGGCATAGTCGTAGGCATTGGTGTGAACGGCCCGCAAATTCTCGACCAAGACCTTGAGTGAAGACGCCAGTTGGTCGTACGCGGCGGTGGTCGACGCCCACGTGGTCGCTCCGCCGTACTCGGGAATGGTCGTCGCTCGCAGAATCGAGGCTTTCGGGATGCGGTCGACGAACGTCACGTCCGTGTGCCAACTGTTGGCGGCTCGGTCGAGCACCAACAGCTTGTCGCCCCTGGACTTCACCGTCGGATGCGGGGTGGTCTGGGTGCCGAGGGTTCCGGCGAATTCGTACTGCGACGTGTCGTCGAGATGATGCTGCCCACGGAAGAACACAACCTTGTGCGCTGCCAGCGCATAGTTGATCGCGTAGGCGGTCTCTTCGGACAGATCCCCAGAGAGGTGTACGCCGTCGATGCGGGCGCCGATCAGCTCACCGACCTTGTGGACAGTGATTCCGCCGGCAGCGTAGATCTGCTCCGGGGTCTGGGTGACACGTTCGAGTTCGGTGACGGACATGGCGATCTCCTGTGAGTCGGTCAAGCCTACGGGCGCGGCAGTCGTCATGGCGCTGCCTACTGTGAATAGTCAATCATTTACGCTGCGGGCTCGAATACGGTTGAACTCGAGGTGATCTCAAAGTTCACCGCTCCCTCGTCGGAGAATACTGCCGCTCACTGGGACGAGGCCGTCGTCGTTGTCGTCATGAGCTGTAGCGTGCGATCTGCCGCACCCACGTCTACGGAGGACAGCATGCAACCCGAGGGCCCTGCCGAACAGATTCGTTCAACGCTCGCTCGCATCGCGCATCTTGCCGATACCGGCTCGGTCGAGAATTACGTGGAGCAGTTCACGCGCGAGGCCGAATGGAACATGCCCGCCAATCCCGATCGCGGTATCCCCGCACAGGTACGACGTGGCCGCGAAGAAATTGCTGCTGGAGTAGTCGAGCGCCGGGCCGCCGGCATTCAAGGTCCGGGCACATTCACACGCCACGTCACCACGGCGATCGCCGTGGACGTGACCTCGGAAACTACAGCCCGCGCGGATGCGGTGTGGACGTTCTACGTCGACACGACCACCTCGCCCGAGCTCAGCGGCGTCGGGAGCTACGCCGATGAGTTCGAACTCGAAGACGGGCGGTGGCGACTGTCGCGACGAGTGATCTCGCGCGGCTGACGGTCAGTCTTCTTCGCCGGTGATCGCCTCACACCAGTCTTCGACCTGATCGATCCCCTCTTCCGTCCATTCCGGGCTCATGTCTTCGAGTGCATCGAAGACCACCTCGCAGGTCAGCATCTTTGGTGAACCCTCCGACCCCGCTGCCTCGGTTCGCTCCGCAGACGCTGTCGCAACTGGGCCGGCGGCCAGCGCAACCGCCACCGCGCCTGTTCCGACCATCGCTTTCACACGCATCGGTTCTCCTCCTTCACTCTCGCTTCGGTCCTCGGGGTACCCGACTCGCCCCGCGCTACCCATCCCCGTCACTCATGTCCGACTTTCGGCGCCGACGGCATAGACTGAGCTCGTCGCCACCACGCTCTCGCAGCGTCGGGGCGACAGATACACAGCTGGATCAGAATCGGAAGGCATCCCATTACAGAATCTCCCGCTCCGCACGACATCTACTTCGTACCCCCGGAGCAGGACAGCCCCAATCCCGTGGAACCGGCGTCGGCCGCGTCACGCGCACGGATGGGCGAGCTACCCGAGACCGTCCGATTCAAGAATCGTTTTGCCCTCGCGATCACGACCACCACGCCGCTCGAAGCGATGGTCGAAGATCTCCTCTTCATCCGCGACATCCTCGACGCCGCAGGAATCGAGTATCTGCTCGTCCGCGGAAACGACGAGCGCCCGGTCATCGCGGTCAGCTGGACGGAACGCAAGAACCTGCGGCAGGCACTTGTCGAGGGATGCGCAAACGCACCCTTCTATTCCAAAACCGTCGACGCGAAGAAGAGTCCAGCGCTCCTTGTCGCGGACGGTGCCCTGTCGAAAACCAACAAGTCACGGATCTTCCGCTTGTTCCGTCCGAGGGTTCACGTCGCAAGCGGTATGAACTACGGCGCGAACATCGGCGTTCAGATCGAATTGTGGTCGATTTCCGACGAAGAAATCGTCCTACCCGTCGAGAACTCACTGACACGACGAACCGTCCTCCCCGAAGAAGCTGTCCGAGGAACCGTCGAGCGATTCGGCCGGATCTGGCCGACCATCGAGAACATGTTCGCCGATCATGCCTCCGATATCAGCTTCGATATCGATCTTGTCTTTTCCTGGGTCGACGGTTCTTCCAAAGAGTTTCAGGCTCAGCGCGCCAAGCGCATGCAGAACTACATCGTCGGCGAGGGCGACGAATCAGAAGCGCGCTTCCGTCAGATCGACGAGCTCAAATACGCACTTAGATCTATCCACATGTACGCGCCGTGGATCCGGCGGATCTTCGTCGCAACCGATTCCGATCGTCCGGACTGGCTTGCGGACGATCCGCGAGTCACGTTCATGCCCAGCGAAAAGTTCTTCGCCGATCCAAGTGTGTTGCCCACCCATAATTCTCAAGCTGTCGAGTGCCAGCTGCACCATATTCCGGGCCTGGCGGAGCATTTCCTCTACTCCAACGACGACATGTTCTTCGGTCGCCCCGTCGGCCCTGATATGTTCTTCTCCCCCGGCGGGATCAGCATGTTCATCGAGGCCGACACCAGAATCGGTTTGGGACACAACGACAACGACCGCAGCGGGTTCGAGAATGCGGCTCGCGTCAACCGCCGTCTGCTACAGGACCGCTTCGGTCTGATGACCACCAGACATCTGGAGCACGCAGCGACGCCACTACGCAAGAGCGTGATGGCCGAGATGGAACGCGAGTTCGCCGAAGACTTCGCGGCCACTGCAGCAAGCACCTTCCGCGCGAGTTCCAATATCTCGGTGACCAATTCGCTGTACCACTACTACACGCTCATGAGTGGACGGTCGGTGGTGCAGAAGTCCGCCGCCGTCAAATACGTCGATACGACGGTCAAGGCCGGTTTGCGCGACATGGACTCACTGCTCGCCAAGCGCTCCATGGACTTCTTCTGCCTCAACGACGGCAGCGCTCCGGAGATCGATCTGGAACTTCGCACACGCAAGATCACGGAGTTCCTGGAGAGCTACTACCCCATCCCGGCGCCCTGGGAAGCCTAGACGAAACAAGGGCCCAGCCGATTTCGGCTGGGCCCTTGCTACTTCGGTCGATCAGCGTGCTGTCACATGCTCCCGTTGCACCGGAATGGGCAGTCCGAGATTGTCACGCAACGTCGTTCCTTCGTAGTCACTGCGGAGGACACCTCGATCCTGCAACAGCGGCACCACGTCGTCGACGAACTCGTCGAGGCCGGTCGGCACGAGGTGCGACCCGAGGATGAATCCGTCCGAACCGTCGTTGCTGACAAACGAATCTATTTTCTCGGCAACCTGCTGCGGTGTACCCACGATCGGTCCACGCTCGAACTGATCGATCACCACTTCGCGCAGATTCAACTTCTTGCTCTCGGCGACCGCGCGCAATTTTGCCACGGTCGCGAAACGATCCTGGTGAATGAAGGCGCGCCCCTGGATGATCGGCGGAGCCTCGGGGTCTGGTGCGATATCGGGTAGGGGCCCTTCGGGGTCGTACTTCGACAGATCGAGATTCCAGATCTGTTCGAGCAGAACCAAAGCGGTCTGGCCGGTGACCTGCTGGTCGCGAATCTCTCGATACTTCTCGATTGCGTCCGCCTCGGACGTGCCGAGAACAAAACTCGCCGACGGCAAGATCTTGATGTCACCCGGGTCGCGTCCGGCCGCAACGGCACGAGCCTTGATGTCACGATAGAAGTCGGCTGCCTCGGGCAATTGACCATACGGTGAGAAGATCGCGTCGGCATTACCAGCAGCAAAATCGCGCCCCTGCGGCGACACCCCGGCCTGCAGAATAACCGGGCGCCCTTGCGGGCTACGCGGCACCGTGAATCGGCCGTTCACGTCGAAATGTGATCCATGGAAAGCAAATTCACCGGCATCCGGTCGCGCGAGAAAGCGCCCTGATGCCTTGTCGGCCACGATGTCGTCGCTTCGCCACGAATCCCAGAGTTGACGCACCAGCGCTACGGTCTCCTCCGCACGCTCGTATCGTTGCGCACGATCCAGGTATCCGCCGCGACGAAAGTTCTGGCCGGTGAATGCGTCGAACGAGGTGACGACGTTCCAGGCGGCACGTCCTCCGGACAACTGATCGAGCGTCGCGAATTGTCTTGCCAGCTCGTAAGGCTCGTTGAACGTGGCGTTGATGGTGCCTGCCAAACCGAGGTGTTCGGTCACTGCTGCCAACGATGCGAGCACGGTGAAGGTGTCCGGCCTACCGATGATGTCCTGATCGAAAATCTGTCCTGCACGCTCACGAAGGGCAAGGCCTTCGGCGAGGAAGAAGAAGTCGAACTTCCCACGCTCGGCGGTTCGAGCGGTGTGTTCGAAGGAATCGAACTCGATCTGGCTGCCCGCCTGCGGATCCCACCATGCAGTGTGATGGTTGACGCCGCCGAGGTAGGCACCCAGGATGACCTGCTTACGCTTCTGAGAACTCATGAAAATGTATTCCTCGTCTGTCAGGCGGCCGGAGTACCGGCGGCGTAGCGGTTGGGAACGTCGATGGGTAGGCCAAGCAGTCCGCGAAGATTCGTCTGCGGATACTCGGTGCGGAATACGCTGCGTCGCTGCAATTCAGGTACCAGCTCACCTGCGATCGCGTCGAGGTCGTCCACGACGAC
The DNA here is from genome assembly GCF_001647205.1 of Rhodococcus sp. EPR-134. NCBI lineage: Bacteria > Bacillati > Actinomycetota > Actinomycetes > Mycobacteriales > Nocardiaceae > Rhodococcus > Rhodococcus sp. EPR-134. Next base: position 6,803 of record NZ_LVCT01000324.1, on the reverse strand, counting down.
GCCCGGCCGCAACCGGAAGCCGTCGATTCCCAACTGCTGCCACCGGAGCAGAAGATCTGCCAACTCAGCCGCGGTGCCGGTGAAGGTCAGCGCGTCCGAACGGTATTCGGCGCCGGCCTGCGCGTCGAGGCGAGCGAGCCGTTCCTTTCCGGTTTCTTCCGGAGCATCGAAGAATACGACGATGTCGGTGAAGACCCGAAGCGGTTCGCCGGTGCGCTGCACGTGTTCTTCGGCTGCTCGCACTTCACCCAGGATTGCCGTGACCTGCTCGTCGTCGAACGGCGTCACGAACACCAGATCGGCCGTCCGCGCCGCCAGCTCGTACGCGACCCGCTGATGAGCCAATGCGGTGACGACGGGATGCCCCTGCGGCGGGCGCGGAGTCACCGACGGTCCACGGACCGAGAGGTACTTTCCCTCGAAGTCGATGTAGTGCAGCTTGTCCCGGTCGATGAATCGGCGCTGCTCCACATCACGGATCTCGGCGTCGTCCTCCCAACTGTCCCAAAGTCTCCGGACGACGTCGGCTGCCTCCGCAGCTTCGTCGAACAGCGCGCGCACGAAGTCCGGGAGGACGCCTGAAACGATCAACTGACGGTCGGCATCGGTGAGCGCTGGGATGTCGCGGCGCCCGAACTGTGCTGCCTCGGATTCCGACGCCGAAACCTTCACCTGCCATCCGGCGCGACCGCGCGAGGTGTAGTCCAGCGTGGCAACGGCTTTGGACACGTGGAACGGCTCGGTGTGAATGGTGGTGATGGTAGGGATCAAGCCGATGTTGCTCGTGATCGGTGCCAGTCGGGCGGCCACGAGATGTGCGTCGAGCCGAGCGCGCACCCGGTCAACCGCGTCGTCGACGGGTTCGAGTGGGTTGGCCGGCACCGAGAGACTGTCCTCGATGGTGACGAAATCGAGCAGACCACGCTCGGCGGTCGTCACCACGTCAGTCCAGTACGACGCGCTGAACAGCTCACTCGGGCGCGAGTGCGGCTCTCGCCAGGCTGCAGGGTGCCAACCGGCACCGTCCAGCGCTACGGCGAGATGCAGCGGAGCAAGATGAGAGGAGGGGGTGGAGGTCATCGGCGCATACTCCTGTTCGAGAACTACTCGGGAGCGCACAGTGCCGACCGCAGAAACCGTCAGCACCGGACTGACGGTTCTCGTGGCGACTGCCGCTTGCGACACGCACCGCGCGTATCGCCAGGTGTGATTCCGGGGCACCCCATCGGCATGAAGGGTTGCCGTCCAGCTAGCCGGTCCTTGTTGCTGGAGCTCTGCACCTACCTCGACGGTAGTGAGTACGCGACCGCCCGGCAATCACCCAGAACTGCGCGTGGGTGTCGGAAACCGCCTGCCACCTCAGATGATCGAGCGTGCCGCCTTTTCGCTCTCGAGGATTCGAATGCCGGCAACACTGAGCCTCCGGGCACCCTCGGCCGCGTCGACGGGCTCACCGACCGTCACGTGCGCGCCGAGTGGAACGACCGAATGAACAATTGTCTCGTCGTACACGTGCACCAGATTGCACCCCTGAGCCCCGTCACGACCACGCTGACCACCGACTTCCACATTCAAGTCCTGGGTGTAACACGTCGACGACGCCACGGAAACCGGAATGCCGGCGAACGTCGCCGTCGTCGAATAGTGCAGATGCCCAGCAAGAATCGCCCGGACGTCGCTGCCACGCAAGACGTCCGCCAACCGGGACTGATCGCGCAACTCCACCAGAACCGCGAGATCCTGAATGCACGGAACCGGCGGATGATGCAGCGCCAGAATTGTTCCGTCGGGCGCCGGCACCGCCAATTCTGCGCGTAGCCAATCCAATTGGCCATCCGTGATCTCACCGTAGTGATGCCCGGGAACCGACGAATCCAGGGTGATCACCCGCAGTCCGTCAAGGTCGTAGACGTTGTCGACGGGATGATCGGTGGCGTCCTCGCCCAACAGCAGAGATCTGAACGTAGGGCGGTCGTCGTGGTTGCCCATCGCCCAGACGACCTGCGCATCGATCTCGGCCGCCACGGGTTCCACGATGGCTTTCAGTTCCGCGTATGCGTCGGGGTGTCCCTGGTCGGTCAGGTCGCCGGTGAATATCAGTGCATCCGGGCGTGCGCCCGAGGCCACGATCCCGCTGAGCACTTCCCGCAATCTCGTCGACGCATCCACGGCGTCGTACAACTCCCCCTGAGCCACCAGATGCGTGTCACTGAGGTGCACCAGGAAATGCTTCGGACGCGGGTACTCGGCATTCCGAACGCTCATCGGTCTCTCGCTTCCGCTTGCCGACGCGTAGGCGCCGGTGCGGCACCTACTGATCGTCGAGACTAGTCAACCGACCAACAGTGACTGATCGGGGCACGCCCGACGAACACGAAGCGAACTCCCGCGGCGACCCTCGGGATCGAGTAGTTGAAGCTGCGAGTAGTGTGTGGACAGTGTTGTTCCTGACCAGTCGGCGTTACGTCGACCTTCGCCTGCAGGCGAGCGCAATGTGTACGCGCTCGCTCTGACCTGACGCGTACCAGGAAACATTTCTTCGAATCTGCCCGGCCTCTGGTGCCGCGCTGCGTTTCGCTCCCTTGATTTTCGAAAGGCATAGTCATGCCCAGCTCCACCTCCACCGGCGTGCCGGAAAAGTCCACGTCCCGTTTTCCGTCCTGGGCGACGGCATTCGGACCGCAGATCGTCGCCGGTCTCGTACTCGGTGTCATCATCGGTCTCGTCGCCCGGGCAATGCCTGATGCGGCCGACGGCAATGTCAACTGGTTGGTCGGCACCGTGCAGACCATCGGTTCGAGTTACGTCAAGCTGCTCACCGTTGCGGTGATCCCGCTGGTGTTCACCGCCATTGTCAGCTCCATCGCCAATCTGCGCCAGGTCGCCAACGCCGCTCGTCTGGCCGTGCAGACCTTGCTCTGGTTCGCGATCACCGCTTTCATCGCTGTGATCATCGGCATCATCGTCGGCCTGATCACCGATCCCGGTTCACGGACCGACGTCGCCGCCGAAGCCGCGAAGGAACCCAAGAGTTCCGGTTCGTGGTGGGCGTTCATCACCGGACTGGTTCCGAACAACTTCCTCGGGTTGGGTGCAAAGACTTCCGTCGCCGAAGGCGTGGCGACTACATCGCTGAGCTTCAACGTCCTGCAGCTGCTCGTCATCGCCGGTGCAATCGGTATTGCTGCACTCAAGATCGGTCCCAAGGCTGCGCCGTTCCTCGAGTTCAACGCTTCGCTGCTCGCGATCGTCCAGAAGGTCCTGTGGTGGATCATCCGCCTTGCCCCGATCGGCACCGCTGCGCTGATCGCCAACGCTGTCGCCACCTACGGATGGGATGCGATCGGGTCGCTGGGCGTCTTCACCGCCGCCATCTACATCGGTCTGGCGATCGTGTTCTTCGTGGTCTACCCCATCCTGATTGCCGCACACGGCCTCTCGGTTCGAAGCTTCTTCTCCGGCGTCTGGCCCGCAACTCAGCTCGGATTCGTCTCGCGCTCGTCGATCGGCACCCTGCCGTTGACCGAACGCGTCACCGAACGCAACCTCGGCGTTCCGCGTGAGTACGCCTCGTTCGCCGTTCCGCTCGGTGCCACCACGAAGATGGACGGTTGCGCCGCAATCTATCCCGCGATCGCGGCGATTTTCGTCGCAGGCTTCTACGACGTTCCGCTGACCTTCACCGACTACCTGTTGATCGTCGTCGTCTCGGTCATCGGCTCAGCGGCAACGGCCGGAACCACCGGTGCGACAGTCATGCTCACACTCACGCTCTCCACCCTGGGTCTTCCCCTTGCCGGCGTCGGACTGCTCCTCGCAGTCGAACCGATCGTCGACATGGGCCGCACCGCAGTCAACGTCACCGGCCAGGCTCTGGTTCCGGTCATCGTCGCAAAGCGTGAGGGAATCCTCGACAAGGAGCGCTTCGACGCTCCCCGCAACGGTGATCCCTTCGCCGAGGAACTTGTCGACGCGTAACCCTCGATGACAACAGCAGCGTCCCCGCACCTGAGCAATACGGTGCGGGGACGCTGCTTTTCACCCCAGATTTCACCCTTACCGAAATAAACCATTTGGTCGTTATGACCAGTATGCTCAGCCGGCACAGCCCTCAGAAGTGGAAGGGCTGCCCAGTTGAACACGAGGTCACATGAAGCTCCGCCGTCTGGCATTCAGCGTCGCAGGTTGCGCCGCAATCACTCTGGTTGCCGCACCCGCCGCTCAGGCATCCACGGTTTTCGATTTCCTACCGATCGAGATCGCACGCATGATTCCGACTGGCTCTGCCGACGCAGTCCAGCCGTTCCTTCCCCCGGTCTTCGCACCGCCGGCGCCGCCCGCTCCGCAAGCGCCCCAGAACCAGCCGGCGCCGCAGAACACTCCCGCACCAGCGCGGTACTACCAGAACTGCACAGCCGTTCGTAATGCCGGCGCAGCTCCGTTGTACCGGGGCCAGAACGGATACGCCCCGCATCTCGACCGCGACAACGACGGCATCGCCTGCGAGTGATCCAACGCTCGGGTTGTGGTGCATCCACAACCCGAGCACTGTTGTCGAACCGTCAGACGCCCAATGCCCGGGACAGAGTCGGCCACGCCTTCGGCAGTCGTTCACGCCAATACGCCCACGCGTGCGTGCCGTTCGGCTCGTAATCCACCTGCGCCGGAATCTTCAGCTCCTGCAACCGAGCGTCGAACATCTTGGTGCAGGCGTGGGCGGCAACCTCGATGCCGCCGCCGATCACCAGACGCTCGAGCAGTTCAGGAGTCTGCAGCGTCTCGTCAGATCCGGGACGACCGTTTGCCGTCGACACGTAGATTTCCTTGCCACGCAACTTCTCTGCGTTGATCAACGAATCGTGTGCCTCCCACTCCGGGCCCCCTGGCACACCCCAGATGTTGGCCGGATCTCCGCTTCGAGAAGAAATCGTGGCCTGGACGGCAGTTCGGCCGAGCGGATCCATCGTGGAATAACAGCCGCTGAACACGGCAACGCCGCGATACATGTCCGGAAAGCGTTGGGCGAGCATCATTGCACCCATCGCGCCCATGGAATTGCCGGCAATCGCGTTGATTCCGTTGGTCTCGAGTCGCGCGTCGATCAGCGGTGGCAACTCCTCGGTGATGAAGGTTTCCCACTTGTGCAGTCCCAGCCGCGGATCCGGATTCTCCCAGTCCGAGTACAGGCTCGCGATTCCGCCATTGAGCATCACGACGTTGACGTTCTTGTCGGCGAAGAACGCCGGGGCGCCGCCGATCGTCATCCATCCGCTGCTTTTCTCTCCGGCGTCGACACCCTCGAGCATGTACAGCGCTGGGCGCGGAACCGAATTGTCAGCGGGTAGCAAAATCTCGACGCCGACCTCGCGTCGAAGTGCGGGCGACGCCACCGTCAGCCTGATCGCTTGTGGTGCGGTCACCTTCTCGCCGACGATGGCCGGGACGACGATGTCGTCGCGCAGGTCCGGTTTGGGGCCCGGATCCTCCTGAAGTGGTCCCGGGATCGTCGACCCCGAGCTCACGCTTCCCTCGACGCTGCCCAGACTTCCCGAGCTTCCCGAACTACCCGAGCTTCCGGAACTCGGCGCTGCCGTCGACAGTCCGCCCAATTGCAAAGAAAGTGCACAGACGGCCAAACACACCGCACCTGTGCGCGCAGATCGAATCCACGCACGCCGCTCAGTCCTCATGAAACTCCCAAACCAGTCAAAGATGTTTCCGTGAACATACCGTGCAGTTCGGACTTTCTTGGACAAACGACCACGACAAGATCTGTCGGTCGCCGCTACTAGGCTGGCCCCGTGCAACCGGATTCAGTCAGGGCCCTCGACCTCGACCGAATTCGCGCTGTCGTGGGCACAACCACCTACGACCGCGGACTTGTCTACCTGCGGGAGAATGCAGTCGAATCCATCGGATGGAACGACACCGCTGACATCTTGACCGGCGCTGTATCGGGAACTGCGCGAGAGCCGTACACCTGCACGATTTCGGTAAGTCGCGGCGCGGCCGGTACAGCAACGTTCACGCGTGGCCTCTGCACGTGTCCCGTGCGGATGAACTGCAAGCACGTAGTCGCGTTGGTGCTCGCAGCGGTTGCCGAGGCGAACAAGACTCCACAACACCTCGGATGGGACAGCTCGCTCGAGGAGTTGCTCCGACCAGACCTGGCCGGCCGCACTACACGTGGACTTGGCATTCAATTCACCACCCGAACCAAGGGCGCATCGACAAGGCTCATCATCAAACCCGTACAACCAGGAGCGAGAGGGTGGATCTCCGGCGGGCTCGCCTGGAACAAACTCGGAAGCACTTTTCAGTTCCCCGCAGATCACCTCCGGGTTCTACGCGACATACATCTCCTCCACAGCGCCGGCAACTACTACCGAAATCAAAATGCCGCGGAAATCGATCTTGCCGGGTTCGCGAGCCCGCAACTCTGGTCGCTTCTTCGTGAGGCCATCAGCGTCGGCGTTTCACTCGTTCACTCGAAAGCCGGCCTCGGCAACATCTCCCTACTCTACGACGCCAACATCTGCCTCGACGTCCACGGAGCGGAAGACAACAACCTCCGTCTCACTCCCCGAATTCAGACCGATGGGCACATCATCACCCATTCCGACTGGGGACTTGTCGGTACACCGGCACATGGTGTCTTCGCGCTCGACGCCGCCAACGCGATCACGCTCGCACCGCTGCACACGCCGGTCACCCACCAATTGAGGCAGTTGATCGACTCCGGAAAGTCAGTCGACATACCCGCCGAGCATCGAGATGCGTTCACTTCGCGGTTCGTGTTCAAA
>NZ_LVCT01000323.1:0-1500 GCF_001647205.1 Rhodococcus sp. EPR-134 | reverse complement strand
ACGAGGATCGGCAACAACTGACCTCGGAATGCCTGGATTCGGATCGATCTCGGGAAGGACTTCCACATGATTACCAAGCTTGAATTCTTGTTCAGAGAAGCCTGCGTCTTCGGCCCCGCGTGGTCCGACGACCAGGACGCACCTGGTGGCCACGACGGGTGCGATACCCGCAACAACGTCCTGGCCCAAGATCTCTCGGACGTGGTGTTCAAACCAGGAACACGTGACTGCGTCGTACTGTCCGGCGCGATGACCGACCCGTACTCCGGAGATCGCATCGAATTCGAACGCAGCCAGGCCAAGTCCGTCCAGATCGACCACGTCTTCCCGCTCGCCGCGGCCTGGGACTTCGGCGCGAACTCCTGGACTCCTGCGTTGCGGATGAGGTTCGCGAACGACATGTCTCTGAACCTGTTGGCCGTCAACGGCCCCGACAACCAGGCGAAAGGCGACAGCACGCCCAGTGACTGGTTGCCGCCCGATCCTGCTTACCGATGCTTCTACGCCGGCAAGTACCTGACCGTCGCGATTTCCTATGGCTTACCAGTCAGCCGAGCTGATCATTCGACCCTGACGGACCTTGCCACTCGCTGCTGATCTAGCGGCAGTCCTTCACCACTCGCCCACTCTGGATGACGAGTGCGATCCGCTCACGATCGGCAAAGATCGAGGGATCCGTCAACGGATTGCCGCGGAAGGCAACGAGGTCGGCGAACTTACCGACTTCGATGGTGCCGACCTCGTCGGCGATTCCGAGAATATCGGCGTTGATCCGGGTAGCGGAAACCAGTGCATCCATGGGTGTTTCGACCTTGGCGCGCAGGACCAACTCCATCCCACGGCCCGTTTGATCGGTACCGATGAGGTCCGATCCCAAGCCCACTCTGACGCCGGCATTTCGAGCAGCAAGAAGCCCGTCGATCTGACCTTGCATCATCTGGCCGATCCGAGCCGAAATCGATTCGGGTAGACCTGCTGACGCCGCGCTGTCCGAGAGCGCCTGCACCACAGCCAACGTCGGCACCAAGGCGACGTCGTGCTCGGCCATCAACTTGGCGGTCTCGTCGTCGATATCAGAGCCGTGCTCGACGCATTTCGCGCCGGCAGTGACAGCGTTACGGATTCCCTCGTTGTTGTGAGCATGCACCGTGACATAGGTACCGCGCGCATTGGCTTCCTCGACGGCAACTTCGATCTCGTCGACCGTGAACTGGGTATCGGTGAGCTTGTCATGAGTGGATACCACTCCCCCGGTAACACACAGTTTGAGGAAGTCCGCACCCCTGCGGAACGTCTCGCGAACGTTCTTTCGCATTTCGTGCGGACCGTCGGAAAGCAGAGACATACACCGTAATCCGGGGATGTCATGATCGGACCAGTCCGAAGTCGGCTCCCATTCGGCCGCCAGGTGTCCGTGTCCACCGGTCTGGCACTGGATCGGGCCGCACTGAATGATCCGCGGACCCGGAATCTTGCCCGAGGCGACAACTCCGGCGAGTC
>NZ_LVCT01000322.1:0-9506 GCF_001647205.1 Rhodococcus sp. EPR-134 | reverse complement strand
CCGAGATGAACGTGTGCGTCGATGAGGCCGGGCGTGATTGTCAGCCCAGCGCAGTCCAGCACCTCCGCCCCCGTGGGTGGCGTGCCACCGAGTGCACTGATGCGCCCGTTTTCCACAGCAACAGCGCAGTTCTCGATCGGGTCGGCGCCCGTCCCGTCGATGATCGTTGCACCGGTCAGCCATACGACAGACATATTGAATGTTCCTCCGACGTGTACCGATCGCCGGAAGATTCCGCCGACATACCGAATAGGGTTCGGTTAGTATGATGCATATCGGCTCCCGAAATCAAGGAGTTGTCATCACTCGATGAAGTCCGAGATTGCTGACGAATCCCTCACCAGGAGAATCGATGCCGCGTCCCACCCAGCCGATACTGTCCACGCGAAACATCACCGACGCGGCTCTGGATGCTGTCGACGCGACCGGCGACTTCACCATGCCCGGGATCGCCAAGCAATTGAACGTGACTCCGTCTTCGCTCTACACACATATTTCGGGTCGATCCGAGATCGTCGAACTCATGCGCATCCGCGTGATGTCGTCGATCTCTGTCCCCCACCCACCCCCAGGATGGAGCGAACGGATCAGCGCGTGGGGGTGGGCCTATCGCCGAGCTGCCGTCGAACATTGGCGCCTCATCCCGCTACTCATGACACGCAGCGTCCGCACCGAGGTGACTTTTGATATCGATACTGCACTGGTTCAAGCATTTTCGGACGGCGGTTTCGATCCGACCGACACTCGTCACGCAATCTCCACGCTGGACAGTTTGGTTCTCGGATCCGTCGTGAAACTCTCGACGCCGGATGTCGCGTGGACTCAATCCTCGAACCCGAGCGAGGTCACGCGCGAGGCTACGACCCCACTGCGAACCGACGACACGTTCGACTTCGGCCTGCGAACCCTGATCGCCGGATGGATGGCTCAACGCGTTGTTCGTCTGTATACCGAACCTCATTCGGATTCCGACGTCACCTCACGGTGAACGACCTGGTGTGCCATCCCGTGGCACCACCGGGAATCGGCGGAGTGCGCTCTTCCACCTGAACGTTCCCGTCCAAATCCGTCGCTCTGACCTGCACCGTGTGCAAACCCGAGCCTGCATCCCACATCCACGACCATTGACGCCAGGTGTCGATCGAGTACTCCTGCGCCAGTGTCGCCGGTTGCCATTCACCGTTGTCGACGCGAACCTCGACCTTCTCGATCCCGCGATGCTGCGCCCAGGCCGTTCCCGCCACCAGCACCTGGCCCGGCTCGATGGGAGCCAGAGCTGCCGGCACCTCGATACGCGAGGACGTCTTGATCGGTGCCTGCGCACCCCAACCGCGCTGGGTCCAATAGGCCTCGACCTTGTCGAAACGCGTGAGTTCCCACTCCGTCACCCACTTGGTGGCGGAGACGAAACCGTACAGACCGGGAACGACCTGCCGAACGGGATAGCCGTGCTCGAACGGCAACGGCTCACCGTTCATCGCCACGGCGAGAATCGCGTCACGGCCGTCGGTGACTATCTCGACCGGGGTGCCGACTGTGAAGCCGTCGACGCTGGTCGAGAGGAGCATGTCGGCGTCGGGATGGACACCGACTTCGTCGAGCAGGTCCTTCATGGGATAACCGATCCACTTCGCGTTCCCGGCCAGAACGCCGCCCACCTCGTTCGAGACACACGTCAGCGTGATGACTCGCTCGATGGGCGTTCGCGCCACCAGATCGTCGAACGACAACGTCATCTCGCGGTCCACCATTCCGTGAATCCGCAGTTCCCACGAATCCGTCGTCAATTGCGGAACGAGGAGTGCAGTGTCGATTCGGTAGAAGTCGTCGTTGGGCGTGATGTATGTCGACGCACCCGCAATTGCGATATCCGCACCCGCCGGGATCGGCGGCGCCGGGTCAGCGGCGGTGGGCACGACAAAGTCTTCACGATTCGCTACTGCTCCGGCGATTCGCTGACCCACGAACTTCCCGGCGGCACCCGCTGCCGCAGCCACTGCCAACGCCGCACCTGCCAGCAGAAGGAACTGACGACGAGGCAACCACGAGTCGGCGACGCCCGGCGAGAGCGGCACTTCGAGTTGTGTGATCAGCAACCGCAAGGTTGCGACGCCCGCCACCACACCGACCAGCGTCGGGAACACGTACATCGCATCGGCAGTCGGGCGCTGCATCGCCGCATACACACCAACCGCGCCCAGAAGAACGAGAATGACGCTGCCGATCGGGCGGCGTCGCCGTTCCAGGAGCCCGGCCACCGCACCGAGCAGAACGATCAAGATCGACATTCCGATGAACAGCGCCGGCTTGTCATTGGTACCGAAAGTATCGATCGCGAACTCGCGAGCCCACGCCGGCGTTCGGTCGACGGTAGTCGCACCTACCGCGTAGAAGGGCGACGCGTCCGGGTTGATCGGCAACGCAACCAGTTCACCGACGCCCAGGACGACAGCCGCGGCCAAGACCCCGGAGATCGCGTGAGCAGCCCATCTACGACGCGGTGGACGAGATTCGGTGCTCGGGTGCTCGTCGATGTTCTGTGTGACCATGTCGTCTCGGCTCTGTCGGTGCGAGTGGTGCTTCGATCGGATACCCGACATTCGGCGCTGCGGGCCATCCGGATGGGTGCACTCCTCCATCAAGAACTACTCCGAACTCGCGATTAGAGTGGGAACGATGACCGTCGACCTCAACAAGGACACGCTCCTGTGCATGTCGCTCTCCGGGCGACCGAGCAACATCGGCACCAGATTTCACAATTACCTCTACGAAGAATTGGGCTTGAACTTCGTCTACAAAGCCTTCACCACCGAAGACGTGCCAGCCGCGATCGCAGGCGTACGAGCACTCGGGATTCGAGGCTGTGGGGTGTCGATGCCGTTCAAGGAACAGGTCATCGAGCACATCGACGTCATGCATGATTCGGCCAGCGCCATCGACTCCGTCAACACGATCGTCAACGAGTCCGGAGTGCTGCACGCCTACAACACCGACTATCAGGCGGTGGCCGATCTACTGCGTGACAACAACGTCGACACGAGCCTGTCCGTCGCTGTCGCCGGCAGCGGTGGCATGGCAAAAGCAGTCGTCGCCGCGGTGCGCGACACCGGATTCACCGACGTCACCGTGATCGCCCGCAACCAGCAAGTGGGGTCATCGCTTGCGAAGCAGTACGGCTTCGACTGGCAGGCCGAACTCGGTGAGCTTCGTCCCGGTGTGCTGATCAACGCCACCCCGATCGGTATGTCCGGCGGCGCAGAAGCAGATGCACTGTCGTTCCCCGAGCACGCAGTGCGCGCCGCCGATGTCGTCTTCGACGTCGTCGCGATGCCTGCGAAGACGCGACTGATCGCGTTGGCGACCGAACTCGGCAAAACGGCGATCACAGGAGCGTCAGTCATTGCCCTTCAGGCCGCCGAGCAGTTCGTGCTCTACACCGGCGTGCGTCCGAGCGCGGAGCAGATCCAGCGAGCGTCGGAATACTCACGGGCGTAGGAACCACGTCGCCGTGAACGAGACCGGGGAGACTCCACCTCAACAACTCGCGCGGAACTTCAACGAGTTGTTGCAAGAGCTGCGCGTCGCGCTCTCTGGTGTGCAGATCCTGTTTGCCTTCCTGCTAGCCGTGGCATTCACCGAACGCTACGAGGAAGCGTCGGCGTACATCCGCGGCATCCACTTGGTGACGGTGATCCTTGTTGCCATCTCGTTCGGGTTCCTGATGGCACCCGCGGTCTGGCATCGCATGCTTTTCCGCCGTGGGCACCGCGAGAACATATTGCCCGTGGCCAACCGATTCGCCCTGTGCGGCATAGCCTTTCTGGCCGCCTCCATGACCGGCACGGTCCTGTTGATCGCCGAGGTCGCCGTCGGCGGAGTTGCCGCAAAGGTTTTGGCAGCGTGCGCCGCGATCATGTTCACGGCACTGTGGTTTCTCGTGCCGTCATTCATCGATCGCACCAAGAGCTGACTCAGGCTCCGGTTTCGACGGCGCGAGTGCTGTCGTTGGACCACTGTGACCACGAGCCCGGGAACAGCGTCGCGTCGTAACCAGCGATCGCGAGCGCCGCGATCTCGTGCGCGGCAGTCACTCCGGATCCGCAGTACACCGCCACCTTGTCTCCGACGCCCAGTCCGGCGAATCGCTCACGCAGGTGGGTCGTATCCAGGAATCGCCCGTCGCCGGTGATGTTCTCGGCGGTCGGCGCGTTCACCGCACCGGGGATGTGCCCTGCGACGGGATCCATCGGCTCGACCTCGCCGCGGTACCGCTCCCCGGCTCGGGCGTCGAGAAGGACACCGCCCTCGCTCGTCCAGTTGCCGACACCGTCGATGTCGACAGTCGGCATGTTGCCGCCGGTGAAAGTCACGTTGCCCGGGCTGACGGACTCGCCGATACCGGCCGCCAACGGCAGTCCTGCGGACTCCCAGGCCTGCAGCCCGCCGTCGAGCAGTCGGACATCCGAGAGTCCGGCCCACCGCAGCAGCCACCAACCACGGGCAGCGGCCGTGTTGCCGGTGGCGTCGTAAATCACCACCGAATCACCGTCGTCGATTCCCCAACGACGCGCCGCGGCCTGCAGGTCTTCGAGACTCGGCAGCGGATGCCTTCCCTTGCCCGGCGACGGCGGCGAGGCAAGTTCCTCGTCGAGGTTCACGAATACCGCACCGGGAATATGGCCGTCGCGAAAATGCTGCTCGCCGTTCGAATCACCCAGCGCCCATCGGACATCGAGCAATCGCGGCGCAGCGCCGGCCTCGATGAGAGCGGACAGTTCTTCGACGTCGATCAGCACGGGAAGTGTCATGAACCCATCCTGACACGACCACTCATGCAACCCCGAAGAAGGCACCGAGGCCCACCAACAACACTCCCGTCACCACGTCGATTCGCTTGCCGACGCCAGGGCGACGCAGCTTCTTGCCGGCTCCGGCCGCCAACACCACCACGATCGCCCACCACAGTGCCGCGGCGCCCACCGTCGCGCCCGCCAACATCAACGTCCGCAGCCCTGCGCCTTCACCCGGCTCGATGAATTGCGGGAGTAGCCCGAGAAAGAACAACAGCGCCTTCGGATTCAGCAGGTTCGAGAGGAAGCCGTAGCGAAATGCCGTGGTGACCGCGATCGGTTCTTTCGCTGCCGGAATTCCCTCGTCCGAGGCTCGGGCTTTGAAAGCACTTCGAATCGCGGAGATGCCGAGCCAGGTCAGATATGCCGCCCCGGCGTAGGTGAGCGCGGAGAGCAACTGTGGCCGTGTCGCCACAAGTGCGGAGAGACCCAGTGACGCGGCAGCAGTGTGAACGAAGAGCCCGGAAATCACACCGGCGGCCACCACCGCGCCGGTCCGACGATCTGCCAGAGAATGACGCAGGATCAGGACAAAATCCGGCCCCGGCGTGAACAGGACGATGGATAGCAGGGAGCCGAAAGCGAGCCATTGACCGACACTCATCCGAAATACCTCACACCCGAGCTGATTCGAGACACATGTTCATGCCAGGAGTGTGCAACTGGATCCGGGAAGTTCAAAACGACTTCGGATATAGTTCGGCAGATGACGAAGAATGAGCCTCTGGATCCGGTGGACTGGAAGATTTTGGCCGAATTGCAGAACGACGCGTCGATCACCAACAAGGTGTTGGCCGATCGAGTCGGCTTGGCGACGTCCTCGTGCCACGAGCGCGTACGACGCCTACGTGCCAACGGAACAATCAGCGGTATCCATGCGGTTGTCGATCCGGCAGCCGTTGGCCGGTCGATGCAGGCGATCATCGCCGTTCAATTGCGACCACACCGCCGCGACCTCGTCGACCGGTTCACCGCCGACGCGCTAGCGCTGCCGGAAACGCTTGCGCTCTTCAACGTCTCGGGGCCCGAGGACTTCTTCCTCCACGTCGCGGTCCGTGACAGCGCTCATCTACAACGGGTATTGATCGACCACCTCGCCGCACATCCCGAGGTCTGGCACGCCCAAACGCACCTCATCTACGGCAAAGCGGTCACCTCACCCATCCGACCGGACAGGTAAATCGGGTCTGGGGCGGGTCGGGCAGAATCACTGACCATGTCGGACTCCACAGATACCACCGAACCGGAAGCCGTTCGCAGCAACTCGCAACCGATGAGCGCAGGCATCGTCACGGCCCTCGTCGGCTTCACCAGTTCGTTCGCGGTGGTGCTCACCGGCCTCGCCGCTGTCGGTGCGGATGCGACCGAGGCGGCGTCCGGACTGCTGGTTCTGTGTGTGACCCAAGCGTTGGGAATGCTCTGGCTCTCACGCCGGTATCGGATGCCGATCACCCTGGCCTGGTCGACGCCCGGTGCCGCTCTGCTCGCCGGCGCCGGAGCGGTCGAGGGTGGGTGGCCGGCCGCGGTCGGAGCATTCATCGTCGTCGGAATCGCGATCGTGCTGACCGGACTGTGGCCGACGCTCGGAAGGATCATCTCGGCAATCCCGACGCCCCTCGCGCAGGCGATGCTCGCCGGGGTTCTGATGCCGTTGTGCCTGGCGCCGATCATCGCCGTCCGGGACGCACCGGCAGCGGTCGCGCCCGTCATCCTGGTTTGGCTTGCCGCGCAGCGCTTCTCCAAGCGGTGGGCGGTTCCGCTCGCGTTTCTCACAGCAGCGGTCGTGATCGGGATCAGCCTCGTCACGTCGGATCGAGTGCTCGACGCCGGCGCCATGATTCCCCGCATTGATCTCACCGCGCCGTCGTGGACCTGGCAGGCAATGATCGGCATTGCGATTCCCCTCTACATCGTCACGATGGCTTCGCAGAACATTCCCGGTGTGGCCGTGATGAATTCGTTCGGATACACCGTTCCCTGGCGACCGTCGATGATCGTGACGGGTATCGGCACCATCGTCGGCGCACCGGCCGGTGGCCATGCGATCAACCTCGCGGCGATCAGCGCAGCCCTGGCCGCCGCCCCCACCGCACATCCGGATCCCAAACGTCGATGGATCGCTGCCTTCACCGCAGGCTGGGCGTATCTCGTTCTCGCTGCCGGCGCGGCCGCGGTGGCCGCTCTGGTAGCCGCCGCACCGGCCGGAGTCGTGGAAACTGTTGCCGGACTGGCGCTCCTGGCAACGCTTGCCGGCGCCCTCACGTCGGCGCTGAGCGAGGCGAGTGAACGTGAAGGCGCCGTGGTCACGTTTCTGATCGCCGCATCCGGGGTCAGTATCCTGGGAATCGGTTCGGCATTCTGGGCGCTGTTAGTGGGGCTGATCGTGCGCGCCGTCCTACAGGGCACCACCCTGCCCCCACTCTCGCGAAAGTCCTCACTACAGTCGAAGCCGTGAGCACAGCGCAGACGCCCCCGTCGATCAGCGAGTTTCCCGTTCTCTGGCCCGTCCCGACGCGGTGGGACGACAACGATCACTACGGCCACGTCAACAACGTGACCTACTACTCGTACTTCGACACCGCGGTCAACGCCTGGCTGATGTCTTCCACTGGAACCGACATCCGCACCCTGCCTGCCATCGGCGTCGTCGCCGAGACGTCGTGCCGGTACCTGAGCGAGCTGTCGTTCCCCGAGCCGTTGCAGGTGGGTATCTCCGTCGAGAAGCTGGGCACCAAGAGCATCGTCTACGCCCTGGCGATATTCCACGAGGTCGACGGTGGCAATTGGGAACCCGCTGCCACCGGCCGCTTTGTCCACGTCTACGTCGACGCCGACACCCGTAAGCCGGTGGAGATCCCGGCGGCCATCAGATCGGCAGCCGGGATCTTGACCGAAAACTAGCTCAGGCCGAGCTGATCTGCCGTCAAGACGGCGCGTGCAACGATTCCGTCGATCAGCGCGACCGTCGGGCCGCCGTGCTCGGCCTTGTTGCGCGGATCGTCGAGAATGCGTCGCAGCACGCCCTCTGCGATGATCGAGAGCTTCCACAGAGCGAGTACGTGCCAGTATCCGACCGCTGACACGTCGCGGCCAGTCGCCTCGACGTAGGCAGCGACCAGCTCGTCACGGTTCGGGAAGCCTTCCAGCGTGGACGCCATGAACGGACCGGCAACCTTGTCACCGGCTTCCGGCCAGTACGCGAGTAGCGCACCGCGATCCGCGAGCGGCTCCCCCAACGTGCACAGCTCCCAGTCGACGACGGCAACGATGCGCCCCTCGGCCGGATCGGTGATGACGTTGTTGAGGTGGAAGTCGCCGTGAACCAACGTCACTTCGTTCTGTTCCGGAATGTTTCGGTGCAGAATCTCGGCCAATCGGTCGACATCCGGAACATCGCGGGTCTTCGACTTCTCCCACTGCGCCGACCACCGCTTGAGCTGACGCTCGGCAAAGGGCTTGCGGCTGGCCAGGTCGTCCAGCCCGGTCTCTTCCAGGTCAACTCCGTGGATGCTTGCGAGGGTTTTGGGCATCGCCAAGCCGACCGCGCGACGCTCGTCCTCGGTCAACTTCTGAGCCACCGGAACGCCGTCGATCACAACGCCGTCGATGTAGCTCATGAGGACCAGCGGAGCGTCCGTGATCTCCGGATCTTCCGTGATGCCGAGGATCTTCGGAACCGGCACTTTGGTTCCCTGGAGCGAGGACAGGATGCGGTGCTCGCGAACGACGTCGTGCGCGGACGCCAACAACGTGCCGAGTGGAGGTCTGCGCAGTACCCACCGTCCTCCGCCCGCATCCGTCACGGAGTAGGTCAGGTTCGATTGCCCGTTACCGATCCTCTCGAAAGTCAGTGGTGTCGTGGCGCCGACCCCCAGTTCGGCGATCCACGCGGAAACAGCTTCTTCGTTCAAACCGACTGCAGTCACCGCACCGATGCTAGCGGTTGAAGTCCGATCGGTTGGCCGTACCGACACGTTTGTTACTCGCCAGTTCGCAGTTCAGGTCTTGATACGGCAGTGAAAATACTTGCGGATTTCCCAATCAGGGGGATCCTGATGGTAGAGCGACAACTGCATACGACACATCGGGATTGTGCGGCGTACTCACGAGGCGCGCCGGGCATGAGCAGAAACCGAGGTGAGCGAAGATGATCGACAACCTCGATTATCCGGTCCAACTCATCCAACCGAACGGCGCACGAGTGTGCCGTCCCGAATTCGACCGCCTGATAACAGACATCGGGCCTGACGAACTGCTGTCGTTGTATCGCGATCTCGTCGTGAGTCGCCGCATCGACACCGAAGCTGTTGCCCTGCAGCGTCAAGGCGAAATCGGTTTGTGGGCTCCGATGCTAGGACAAGAAGCCGCCCAGGTCGGTTCCGCGAGAGCGCTCGCCCCAGACGACTTCGCGTTCACCAGCTACCGCGAACATGCCGTCGCGTACTGCCGGGGTGTTCCCCCCGAATTGCTGACCACCATGTGGCGAGGAATCTCCCATTCCGGTTGGGATCCAGAACAATTCAACGTCACCAACCCGGCGATCGTCGTCGGCTCCCAAGGGCTGCACGCCACCGGATACGCACTCGGCGCACACCTGGACGGCGCCGAGATCGCAACGATCGCGTACTTCGGCGACGGCGCCACAAGTCAGGGCGA
>NZ_LVCT01000321.1:0-1209 GCF_001647205.1 Rhodococcus sp. EPR-134 | reverse complement strand
CCAGTCACGCACGCCCATCTCACATCGGGCAATCGGTTACGGCATCCCCGCGATCCGCGTCGACGGTAACGACGTCCTTGCCGTGCTCGCCGTGACGCGCTCGGCGCTCAATCGCGCACGCGAAGGCAGCGGCCCGACGTTCATCGAGGCGATCACCTGCAGAATGGGCCCGCACACGACCTCCGACGATCCGAGCAGGTACCGCACCGATACGGATATGTCGGAGTGGAGAAGCCGCGATCCGCTCGAGCGAATGCGTCTGCTCCTCGGCCGTCGCGATCTTCTCGGAGAAAACGAACTCAGCACCATCGCGGCAGCCGCCGACGACGTCGCCGCTGGACTGCGACGCGCAACCATCGCGCTCGCCGATCCGCCCCCGTCAGCGCTCTTCGATCACGTCTACGCCGAGGCACACCCACTGATCGACGCTGAACGCGAAGAGCATCGCGCGTATCTCCGTAGCCTGGAAGGGGCTTCGTCATGACCGTCATGAATCTGGTGACCGCGCTCAACACCGGCCTTCGACGCGCACTCGAAGACGATCGTCGCGTTGTCATCATGGGCGAGGACGTCGGCCGTCTCGGCGGCGTATTCCGGGTTACCGACGCCCTGCAGAAGGACTTCGGCGACACCCGGGTGATCGACATGCCCCTCGCCGAATCAGGGATCGGGGGAACAGCTTTCGGTCTTGCCTTGCGCGGATATCGGCCTGTCTGCGAAATTCAATTCGACGGGTTTGTCTACCCGGCTTTCGATCAGATCGTCTCGCAGGTGGCCAAGATCCAGTACCGCACCCGAGGCGCTGCCTCTGCGCCACTGACGATTCGGATTCCCAGTGGCGGCGGAATCGGTGCGGTGGAACATCATTCGGAGTCGCCGGAAGCGTACTTCGCTCACACCGCGGGACTGCGGGTGGTGTACCCGAGCAATCCGATCGACGGTTTTCACATGATCCGCCAATCCATTGCGGCCGACGACCCGGTGATATTCCTCGAACCCAAACGGCGCTACTGGGATACCGCCGACGTGAATACCGATGCCGCGCCCGAGCTTCCGCTCCACCGTGCTCGCGTCGCCCGCTCGGGGAACGACGCGACAGTGGTTGCGTACGGATCCATGGTCACCACCGCACTCGACGCCGCGCGGATCGCCGAAGAAGAGGGCCATGATCTGGAAGTGGTGGATCTGCGTTCACTCTCCCCCGTCGAC
>NZ_LVCT01000320.1:0-1138 GCF_001647205.1 Rhodococcus sp. EPR-134 | reverse complement strand
CGTCGCGGAACACTGCTTCTATCAGTTGGAGTCACCGATCCTGCGGGTCACCGGATTCGACATCCCCTACCCGCCCGCCAAGCTCGAGCGTTTTCACCTTCCGGACGCCGACCGGATCCTCGCGGCGCTCGACCGAACGCTGGCAGCATGAGCACGGCGCACGAATTCCGGTTACCGGATCTCGGCGAGGGCCTGACTTCCGCCGATCTGGTCGAGTGGGCGGTCGGCGTCGGCGACACTGTGGCACTCAATCAAGTTCTCGCCCAGGTAGAGACAGCCAAAGCTCTTGTCGAACTGCCGTCGCCCTACGTCGGTGTTGTCAGAGAACTCCTCGTCGAACCTGGCACTACCGTTCCGGTGGGTACTCCGATCATCCGTATCGAGGAGTCTTCAAATTCACCGTCTCCAAGTAATTCTCAGTCTCCGAGCGTGCTGGTCGGATACGGACCCGCGACCGAGAGACCGAGCCGCCGACGGAGCAAGATCACGCCGTACTCGCAATCCGCGGCGAGTACCGAGCGTCGGCCCGCAACCCCCGCGGCGCGGCGCGCGGCCCGCGAAGCCGGCATCGATTTGAGCGAAATCACCGGCAGCGGATTCGACGGTGCCGTCACCGCGGCTGACGTCGCAGACGCGCTTACCGTGCAGTCGCCTTCGGATAACGCGACACGCCTGGCCTCGTCCGGCAGACGAAAACAGATGGCGTCGGCGATGGTTGCCAGCACCCGCGCTCCGCAGGCCACCGTCTTCCTCACCGCCGATGTCACGCCTTCGATGGAACTGCTCGGCAGGCTCCGCTCCTCGGAGGCGTTCACCGGACTGTCTCTCACTCCGCTGACACTCGCTGCCAAGGCAATGGTGGCCGCCATCGCCTCGCACCCGATGGTGAACGCGCATTGGGACGAGGCCCGCGGCGACGCCGCCGTCGACGATGACGTGAATCTCGGCATCGCCGTCGCCTCCGAACGTGGACTGTCCGTGCCCAACATCAAGAGCGCCGAGACACTGAGCCTGGTCCAACTCGCACGCGCGGTGACCGAACTGACCGTTGCTGCCCGTGAGGGAAAGACGGACGTCCGTCACCTGACGGGTGGCACCGTCACGATCACCAATGTCGGAGTCTTCGGCGTCGACGGCG
>NZ_LVCT01000319.1:0-769 GCF_001647205.1 Rhodococcus sp. EPR-134 | reverse complement strand
CGTGACACTGACGTTGACGTTCGACCACCGCGTGCTGACCGGTGAGCAGGCCGCGAGATTCCTCTCATTTGTCGCAGAGATGCTCGCGAACCCGGACCTGTTGCTGACTCACCTGTAGAAAGGAACGAGTGAGCGTCAACCCCACCGACCGCGCAGTCCCCACCTCCGCCCTGGTGCGCGCCCGCGCCGGCATCTTCGGCATTTTCGGCATCAACGGATTTCTCCTCGCGATGTGGGTCGTCCACATCCCGTCCATCGAACACCGAGTGGGGATCAGTCACTCGACGCTCGGCTCACTTCTTCTCCTTCTTGCAGTCGGAGCCATTGCCGGCATGCAGTTGAGCGGCCCGCTCGCAGATCGATACGGCAGCAGACGCATGGTCGTCCTGGCGGGTAGCGGGCTGGCATTCGCCACTCTCGGCCCGGGGTTTGCCACGAACACCTGGCAACTGGGCGCTGCACTTGTCGTGTTCGGCTTTGCGAACGGCGCGTTGGACGTGTCGATGAACTCGCAGGCCGTCGAGGCCGAACAGTTGTACCGGCGCCCGATCATGGCGGCCTTTCACGGCATGTTCTCGGTCGGTGGCGTATTGGGCTCTGTCATCGGATTCGGCACTCTCGCACTGGATCTTCCGCCGTATGTCACGCTCAGCATCGCGTCGGCAATCGGCTTGCTGGCAGTCTGGTTGTGCTCGCGACCCCTTCTCCCTCACGTCGACGTGCATGCCGAAACCGCGTCGACTACCGGAAAGACACACGGCAGATTCTC
>NZ_LVCT01000318.1:0-4590 GCF_001647205.1 Rhodococcus sp. EPR-134 | reverse complement strand
CATCGACATCGAGTCGGCATGGAAGTACACCGTCGATGCCGACGAACTGATCATTTCTACCGCCGATGCAACCACCGACGAGTCCGAGGTCCGCAATCACGCTGCCGAAGATGCCATCACCAACAGCCTCGGCGCGGCCGCGGCGAAGGCCACTCTCGCGGGAACTTTGACCGGCCTCGATTCCATGCAGTTCACACTCGACCTCCTGCCCCAACTCGAAGCGCACGACGCCATCGACCTCACGGTTGCAGGAACCCCCGCCGACTACCGGCCTGCAGACGACGCTGTCGTGATCGGCCTCAGCACATCAGCCCCCGACGGGGACAGCGGATCCGACTGGTTCGACCTCGATGTCACCGTCGATGTTGCGGGACAAAGCGTTCCGTTCACAACACTGTTCTCTGCTCTGAGCAAGGGCGAGACTCACATACTGCTACCGGACGGCGCCTTCTTTCGGCTCGACGCACCTGAACTACTCGGCCTGCACCGTCTCATCACCGAAGCGCGGTCGCTACTCGATCGGCCCACCGGCAAACTCGGGATCAGCAAATTTCAGGCCGGACTGTGGGAAGAATTGACGGCGCTCGGAAGGGTCAAACATCAAGAAGCAGCTTGGAAGAAGCAGATCGCAGGATTGCTCGGCAGTTCGGGCATCGATCCCGTCGAAGTCCCGGACACGTTGACGGCAACGCTACGTCCCTATCAGGTCGACGGATTCCGTTGGCTCAATTTCCTGCGCCAGCACAGCCTGGGCGGCATACTCGCCGACGACATGGGCCTGGGCAAGACACTGC
This sequence comes from Rhodococcus sp. EPR-134, assembly GCF_001647205.1. Lineage (NCBI taxonomy): Bacteria > Bacillati > Actinomycetota > Actinomycetes > Mycobacteriales > Nocardiaceae > Rhodococcus > Rhodococcus sp. EPR-134. The sequence goes on along the minus strand of NZ_LVCT01000318.1, from coordinate 3,796 downwards.
AGACCCTCGCAATGATCTGCGCTGCAAGGCAATCGAATCCAGCCGCGCCTCCCTTTCTGATCGTCGCACCCACCAGCGTCGTATCCAACTGGAAGTCCGAAGTGGCGAAGTTCGCACCGACCCTCCACACCGCTGTCATCACGGACACGCTGCGCCGCAGAAAAACCGATCTGGCCGCACTCGTCGGCGGGGCGGACATCGTCGTGACGTCGTACGCTCTCTTTCGCCTCGACACCGATGCGTATTCCGCCGGCCGCTGGTCCGGACTGGTACTCGACGAAGCCCAATTCGCCAAGAACCACAAGTCCAAGGTCCACCAGTGCGCGAGGGCGGTGAACGCACCGTTCAAACTCGCGATCACCGGTACACCCATGGAAAACAATCTTCTGGAGTTGTGGTCGCTCCTCGCAATCACTGCACCAGGACTGTTTCCCAGCCCCACCACCTTCACCGACGTCTACCGCACTCCCATCGAAAAAGACGGTGATACAGAACGATTGGCGCAACTGCGACGACGCGTCAAACCGCTGATGGTGCGGCGCACCAAGGAACAGGTGGCTGCAGACTTGCCGCCGAAGCAGGAACAGATACTCGAGATCGAGTTGCATCCGAGCCATCGCGCGATCTACGACACCCACCTGCAACGCGAACGGCAGAAGATTCTCGGACTACTCGACGACGTCGACAAGAATCGGTTCACGATCCTGCAATCGCTGACGCTGCTACGCCAACTCAGTCTCGACGTCTCGCTGGTCGACGAGGAGAGCGGACCCGTCCCATCGGCCAAGGTCGACGCTCTCGTCGAGCAATTGGACGACGTCATTGCCGGCGGACACCGCGCGTTGATCTTCAGCCAATTCACCGGGTTCCTTGGTTCTGTCCGCAACCGACTCGACGCGGAAAAAATTGCGTACAGCTATCTCGACGGTTCGACGCGCAATCGCGGTGAAGTGTTGGAGGAGTTCAAGTCTGGTGCAGTCCCCGTCTTCCTGATCAGCCTCAAGGCTGGTGGTTTTGGCCTCAATCTCACCGAGGCCGACTACTGCTTCATTCTCGACCCCTGGTGGAACCCGGCCGCCGAGGCACAAGCGGTCGACCGTACTCACCGCATCGGGCAGACGCGAAACGTCATGGTCTACCGCCTCATTGCCAAAGACACCATCGAAGAGAAGGTCATGGCGCTCAAAGCCAAGAAGTCGGCATTGTTCTCGAATGTCATGGACGCCGAAGGCACACTGGGCACCGGACTCGACGCCGAGGATCTTCGCGCGCTGTTCGAGTGAGGTGCCTATTCGGTCGAACCGCACCTACCCGCTCACGGTAATGTGAGTCGCGAACGGACAACACAGAACTCCCGAACGAAGAAATCCACTTCGTTCGAACGAGAGGAACCTGAATGGGCGTCACACTTGCCAAGGGCGGCAACGTATCTCTGTCGAAGGCCGCACCCAATCTGACCAAGGTCGCAGTCGGTCTCGGCTGGGATGCACGCAGCACCAGTGGTGCCGACTTCGACCTCGACGCCAGCGCGTTGGTCACCGGCCCGGAACGCAAGGTCCTTTCCGACCTTCACTTCGTCTTCTACAACAACCTTCGCTCGCCCGACGGATCCATCGAGCACACCGGCGACAACCTCACCGGTGAAGGTGACGGCGACGACGAGGTCATCAACGTCGACCTCCCGGCTGTACCGCCCAACGTCACCAACATCTTCTTCCCCGTCTCGATTCACGACGCCGATGCGCGACTCCAGTCCTTCGGACAGGTCACCAACGCCTACATCCGCGTCGTAGATCTGTCGAACGGCTCCGAACTGGCACGCTACGACCTCTCCGAAGATGCATCCACCGAGACAGCCATGCTTTTCGGTGAGCTCTACCGCCACAATGGCGAATGGAAGTTCCGTGCAGTCGGACAGGGATACGCATCCGGACTCGCCGGAATCGCCCGCGACTACGGCGTGAACATCTGATCTCTATCGGTACACGAAACGGGGTTCGATTCGGCATTGCCGGATCGAACCCCGTTTCGGTTGTCTGCGTCGACGCGCGAGTTAACGCCGCAGGATCGCCCTCGCGAGGTGAACAGCCCAGGGCGAGTCCGCTTTGCTGCCGAACTTCCCCAGCTCGTACCCCGTAGCGCCGATCAATCCGAGCACCTCTACGGTGCTCCCGGACGTGTCACGTCTGGAAGTCTGAGCTCCAGCCATCAGGATGCTCGACGACCGAATCGACTCCAGCGCTCCCGCGACGAAACGATGACGATCCGCCGGCGACATGCCGGCGGCTACGGCAAGGAGGACGAGGAGTTCCACCGCTCTCTGCGAGCCGCCGGGCGCAACCGGAACTCCCTCGACGATCACCGACCACGTCATTGACGCGTCCCGCTCTGCCGACTGTCCCCGCTTCGTCAGAACAATCTGCCCTTTGTGCTTTCGCACCAGGCCGAACTTCTTGAGCACTGCGAAGAGTGATCGCCCTTGTGGAAGGTTTACAGGTCCCAGTTCAGGTTCGTCGAGCATCGCGTCGACCGTCGTGAAGAAATCATCGGCACCGATCCCTTCGACACCGATCAGAGCCAGAACCGCTTGAATGCGTTGGCCCGCCTCGACGTGGACCAACTCCCCGATTGCCGACTGATCGTCAATGCCTGCTCGGGCGAGGACCGCGTGCAGTTCCGGGACTCGCGAGGGTCCCAGGCATTCGACGAGCTTCGCAATGTCGTACGACGCAGCGATCTCGTCCGGTCTAGGACTATGCAGTCGATTATTGACGTCAGCGATCTCGAATCGTGTCGGCTCGAATTCAGTTTGTGGCCATTCGAGGGTCCATTCATGGGAGCGCAGCTTCTCCGAAGCGAGAACACCGAGGAGTTGCTCGTACTCGTCAGGTCCGACACATTCCTCCGGCGGACAAGCACCGCGACCCGCGGCACACACAACTTGGAACCCGTCGGGCAGTACTTCGGAAGATTCAAGTGTCAGCGTGTGGCGCCAGTTCCCGAAGCGTCCGTAGCGATAACTGATTTCATCGCCAGGCGAGACCATGACCTCGTCCAGGCGTACCGCGGACTCTACGATCGCCGCTCGGCCGGCCCGACGCTGCTCGGCGTTGCTTCCGGAAGCTACGTACTCTTCGACCTCGCCGGGAAATCGGCTGCCGGACTTGGACCACGCGTGCGATTGACGGTCACTCCACCCCATTGCCCGTTGAACGACCGAATGCAGGTCATCCAGATTTAGATCCGACGCGACGAGGATTCGTCGCCAGATCTGAGTGGAAACATTGTCGACACTGATACGTATCGCGTATTGCGCCGGCACCGCGCGTCTCTTCGAACGCAACGATCGCGCAATCTGAATGCCCCCACGCCCTCCGCCAGCTTCTAGTACAAGCCTTTGCAGTTCTTCAGGCTCCGTCGGAACGAGTCGCAAATGCGACACCCTCGAGCTGCTCAACCCCACCATGAGACTCAGCCTAGGCCAAAGTGCTAGGGACGAAGGCACAAAATCGGAGAGTACTTCGGACTTATGAGACGGTTCACAATCTATACCTTGGCTAACAAGTCGCTACGTGCATCGGCGACGGCATCTTCCTCGCCCAATCCCTGCCCTGATGGTGTGAACGTACCGTTCATCTCGTTGAAGAGGGTGAGCGTGTCGTTCACTCGATCCCGGACGGGGTGGTGAGTCGGCGGCGTGCTCGCGCCTTTGATGGTGTGAACGGTACGTTGGGTCGATCTGAGGCGACGAAAGTGCCGTTCGCTCGAAGTCGGGGGTGCCGGCGGCGGTGCTTTC
>NZ_LVCT01000317.1:0-293 GCF_001647205.1 Rhodococcus sp. EPR-134 | reverse complement strand
CGCATCGCCCTGCACCTCGCCCTCGAACTGCAACGCCGCGGCGGCGGCATCGGCGCAGCCGCACTCTGCGGCGGCGGCGGACAAGGCGACGCACTCATCGTCCGCGTCCCCAAGGCCTGATTACTTCCTGCTGACCAGACAGGTCGCCGAGCCCTCATCATGCTCGGCGACCTGTCTGTTTCGTGCCGGAGGTTATTGGTGATCGAGCGTCGTCGAGCGGTTACGCAGCAACGTCTCGATCTCCGATCGCCGGTACCTCCGATGCCCGCCAAGCGTTCTCAGAGTGCCGACTT
>NZ_LVCT01000316.1:0-7990 GCF_001647205.1 Rhodococcus sp. EPR-134 | reverse complement strand
GTGCTCTTCTTCTCGGCTCATTGGCAGTCATTCGTAGCTGCCGACTGAATGGATGGGTCCGACGATGAATTGGCAACCCCTGGCGTGCTGTGAAAGACTCGCTGCAAAACTTTACTATTCCTTGGGGAAATAATGTCGAAGTCGGTAACTCTGATCCGTTCCACGTCACTCTCTTCGGTGGCTGAATATGCCTATGCAGCAACGGCTCCCGCCGATGCACGGCTGATCTTCCTGGCCGGATCCTGTCCTCTGAACGCGGACGGCTCTACTGCCGCCATCGGTGACTACGCAGGACAGGCAGCCAAGGCCGTCGACAACCTGAGAACAGCTCTCTCGGACGCGGGCGCGTCCATCACCGACGTGATCAACACCCGCGTCCTCGTGGCGTCGAGCAATCAAGCCGACCTGGTTGCGGCGTGGGAGGTAGTCCGCGACGCGTTCGGTGATCACGACGCCCCGAGCACTCTGATGGGTGTGACCGTTCTCGGTTACGACGATCAACTGGTCGAGATCGAGGCAATCGCGGCCGTCGTCGACTGAACTCGAACCGAACCGGGCGTTCCTACCGAGGATCTTCATGAGCAAGGGCCCGGTAGCCCTTTGCCCCCGCACGATCCACTGCGGCTCGCACAACAGCGAAGATGGCTCCCTGCAGGGCTGCGGCGATCAGGACTTCCTTGCTCGACCTGCTCAAGTCTTTGGGCTCGGGCGCATTCTTGTCGTCACCGATGCGCTTCCACACCTGTTGGAAGACAGCGCCGGCCACGATGCCGCCCAGGACGCTGGTCGCCAGTGAGAGTGGCTTGTACATCGCTTTCGATACTGCGCTCATTGCGCGGATCCTCCGTGGTTCGATACGTACCGCCTGAGCGGCTGACCGACTCTCACTACCCAGCAGGCGAGGTGTCGAAACATTGCACCGGCAAGGCACGAAGACGACTGTCGCACGTTGTGTTCCACGGGTTTGCCACTTCTCGAGCCGGGTAGGATCGTCTTAGCGAAAGAAGGTTGTGTAAGTCATGGAAAACTACAGAATCGAACTACCGGACGGTACAACGGTGATGGAAGATTTCGTCTCGGATCGCGCCGCAATCGCATACGCGGTCGATCTGAATCACGGTTGTAGCGAGAAAGTCTCGGTATTCCGTATCACCGCCGAGGGAGAAACCATCCCGACTCGGATGTGCCCCAAGCCGAATCCTGGTTCTCGGCGTCGCGCGCGAAGCGTCCGATAGAAGCCGGTCAAGAAGCGTCGAGGCGCGGAAAGAGCGTCTCCCTTGCAAGCAGCAGCAAGGCCGCAGCGACCGGAATCGCCAGCAACGCACCGACAATACCGAGCAACGCTCCACCCAACAGAACCGCGACAACGGTCACCAGTGCCGGGACCGCCACCGTCTTCCCGATGATCTTCGGAACGAGCAGGTAGTCCTCGAGCAGACGTAACGCAATGAAGAACGCAACTGTCGCCAATGCCGTTGGGACAGAGACTGTCAGGGAGACCAGGGCGACGACAACCCCTGCGATCGTGGAACCGACTATCGGGATCAGATCGAGCAGAGCGACCAGCAGCGCCAGGATCAACGGATACGGCACGTCGAAGATCAACAACCACGCGAAGGTGCACACTGCGGTGATCACGGAGATCAGAACATTGCCGAGGACGTACCCACCCACACCTGCCAGTATCTGATCACCGATGGCGATTGCTCGTGGCCGCCGCGAATGTGGCACCAGCCGATACAGATTCGTGCGGATTCGTGGATAGTCGATCAAGAAGTACGTCGTCAGTACCGCAACGATTCCAGCGTCGGCGACTGCGCCGAACACCGCGCGCCCCGCTCCGAGCAAACCCGTCGCGAGCGCAGACCCCGAACCGTCCAGTTGGGTGGTGAGGTGCTCCTCGAGGTGATACTTCTCGTCGAGGTCGCTGACGATCGGATACCGGTCACGAATGTGTGTCAGAAGTTCGGGAGCGTGCGATGCGAACTGACGTCCCTGCTCGACCAGCGGAGTGATCGCAGCAACGAGAAACAGCGCGAGCATCACCGCAATTCCGAGGAGTACCACGGTGACCGCGATCCAGCGCCGGAAATGTCTCCGCTCAAGCCAGACGATCATCGGTTCGATGCCCACCGCGAGAAACAGCGCGACCACGATCAGGATCAGCATGCCTCGCGCCGCCAGGAGCACTTCGATCACCGCGTACGTCACGGCAACACCGGCCGCCGCGCTCAGACCGATGAAGAACGGTGAACGACGATCGAACCTCGGCCCCGGTTCGCCCAGCGGCCGGACGGGCGTCGCCAATGCTGCGGCTTCACGTTCGGCTTCCGCCATCGGATCTGCAGCTTTGACTTCACTGTCGGAATCCGGTGAGGTGTCCGCGGAACTGGGATCCATTCAAGCCACCTCACGATCCGCGCGACTTCCCGGCACGGGAGTGAGTACCCGTGCCGTGGCCGGATCAACCTCGAGGCTTCTCCGCTCCGCTTCGGGTCAGCGCGAGACCGGTTCCTACCACTCCGATAATCGACACAGCGATGGCGATGCTGGGCCAACCGTCGCTCTGCCAGTAGACGTCGTCGAGAGTGATCAGTAACGCAGCCTCGTCGACGATGAGCCCGAGTGCGATGCCCAACGCGATGCCCATCCATGTTCTTGCGCGAGGGCTTCGGTCTACGAGTCCGAAGATCGCCACCCCGGCCAACAGCAGAATTCCCCATAAATAGTGATGCAGATGAGTGCCACCGGCGCTGATGTCGCCGACGTCTCTGGTGTCGATCTGGATCAACCACGTCACCAGACGTGCTCCGCCGAACGTCAACGTGAAGGCCACCCACGCCAACACCAAACCGCGGCGCGATTCGTCAACCTGATTCCATCTGCGAGGGAATCTGAATCGCTCGGCAGATTTCTCTTCGTCATGGTCTCGAGAAAGCATCCTTCATGTTTACCCGATGCCGCTCAGATCGATAATTTGGGGTAGAGAGACCGAAAACCAGTTGGAGCACAAAAAGCGGTACCCGATCTCCGAAGAGATCGGGTACCGCCTTCTCAGCTACTCGCGCAGTATTGATCAATACCAGACTTTTCGTCCGCCCACTGCGCGCCCGGTAGCACCGAGGATGGACAAAACTGCACCTACGACGACCAAGATGATGCCGACGGTGGTCAGAATGCTCAACCCCGTGAAAAAGCCGATCAACGCCAGAATAATGCCGAGAACAATCATGTGAGAACCTCATCCGGTGTGCGTATCAAAATGATCTACTCAACTGACGCTACTACAGAAACTTCACAATCGATAAATCCGATAAATACATTCATAAATGCGAAACTCGTATTACTACCCAATAGTGTCACCGTTAAAACATCAGCCTTTCTCTTATCTCTACGTCATAGTTCCACGTCCTCGATCTTCGCCTCGACCGCCGGCGTGATGTGGCTCAACACGCAGCACCAACGACCGTCTCGCCGCGCGAACACGTCGGTGGTCCACTCGTCGGCGTCGTATTGTCTGCCGCCGTAGTGCGCGGTATTGACGATCCGCGTGGTGAACAGTGCGACGTCACCGAAGAAACGCACGCGAGCGCTCCCGACGCGGTCCATCGCCGAATGAGTCAAGTCGCCCGAGGCCACGAAACCCAGGAACTCCGCTTTGGTCGACACTCCGGATTCCGAGACGATCACCCAGTCGTCTGCCATGAAATCGCCGATCCGTTCGGCGTCGTTCGAGCACATCGCGACGTTCCACTCGTCTGCGACAGCGACCAATGCCGCACTCTCCTGATCCGACATGTCTTCTCCCTCTACCGTCGTCACCCTCGGCGGGTGATGCCCCGACGGCAGGGTTCCCGCAGGGTGGACTTCGAACCGACGTGCACGACGAGAGGGCAGTGATGACAGACACCAGTCGCACCGAGCTTGCAGCTCAGGCGTATATCTACGGATTTCCCCTCGTTTTCAATCTCGACCAGGTCCATCGGTATGTTCACAACGGTGTCGGAGCGAACCCCGCCGCACCTTTCAACACCTTCAGCCACGCCCGAACACTGGCCGGGCCGGCAGACACTTTCGTCACGATCAACAACGACACCGTGTATTCCATGGCGCAGATCGATCTCTCTGTCGGCCCCGTTGCGCTGCACGTCCCCGATACCGATGGCCGTTACTACGTCCTCCAGTTCGTGGACGCCTGGACAAACAATTTCGCTTACGTCGGGCATCGGGCCACCGGCACGAAGAGCGGAGACTTCCTTCTCGTCCCACCCACCTGGACGGGAATCCCGGCGGACCAGACCACGGTGATCAGATTTCCCACGAACATTGCGTCGATCGTGGGCCGCTGGGCATGCGGTGGCGACGACGACCTCCCTGCGGTGCACGCCTTGCAGGACGCCACCACGCTGACCGTCGTCGACTCCACCGGAAACTCGGCGGGTCTCCCAGTGCCCGAACCCGGGGTAAGCCAGGACCTCCTGTTCCTCGAGAAACTCCGCATCTGGTCACAGGCGTTTCCGCCGGCCCCACGCGATCGAGAACTCCAGGATTCCTTCTCCCCGATCGGAATCGACGAGCCCGGGGCCTCTCCCTATAGCTCACACTCTGCCGCTTCACTCTCTGCCGACGAGGCAGCCGCGTTGGCTGACGGATTGACGATCGGTGAGAAGAACCTGCTCGAGGCCCTCACGAAAGGCTCCAGCCCCGAAGTCAACGGATGGAAGCTCACATTCCACGCCTTCGACTACAACCTCGACTACTTCGAGGTCGGCACAATCGACGATCCACAATTCAAGATCGCCGATCCCAAGTTGCGCATCGTCGAACGCGCCGCGGCTGCCAAGGGCGGGCTGTGGGGCAACCACCCTTACGAAGCGGCGTACATCATGACCTACGTCGACGATCAGGGCGAGCAGTTGAACGGAACCCACACCTACACAATGAGACTCGACCCCACTCCGCCGGTGAGCGCCTTCTGGTCGCTGACGATGTACTCGGTGCCGGACTTCTTCCTCGTGGCGAATCCCGTCGACCGATACTCGATCGGCGACCGCACTCCAGGAATCGTCCACGACGCCGACGGTGCGTTGACGATCACGATCAGCCACGAGGAGCCGAAAGATCCCACGGCGAAGGCAAACTGGCTGCCCGCACCGCGCGGGGATTTCCGACCGGTACTGAGAATGTACGAACCTTCGCCCGCCGTGCTCGATCACTCCTACGTCGTCCCCGCCATCACTCGCTCGCGAGAATGACGGCTCGCGTCTGACGGCCTGCCTGTGCGGGCCGTCAGACGGACGCAGAATCAGGCGTGCGTGCCGCCGTCGATCCGGATCTCCGTGCCCGTGATGAAGGCACCATCGTCGGATGCCAACATCGCGATAACTCCCGCAACACTTTCCGGCCCGGCCATGGGGGCACCACCGGACTCCAGATCAGTGCTCAGAATCGGTGACAACTTGCCGAAGAGCGACCAGTCGGTGTCTTCCGGCAAGTACGACGCCGTAGTATCGGTGATTCCGCTCTTCACACTGCCCGGAGCCACCGCGACGGCACGCAGACCCTGCTTGCCGTATTCGAGAGCCAGTGCGTGAGTGAAGGACTGGATTCCTCCCTTACTTGCGGCATACGCGGCCATGTACGGGTGCGCGAAGGCAGCGGAGGTGGAACTGAAATTCACCACGACTGCGTTGCCGGTGGCAAGGAGAGCCGGCAGTGCCTGGCGCGTGACGAGGAAAGTGCCCGTCAAATTCACGGAGAGCACCTGATTCCACAAGTCCAGCGAGGTCTCGTGGGTGTGCCCACCACGCAGTATCCCGGCGGCGTTGACCAGTACGTCCAATCCCCCGAGAGACGAAATCGCCTGACCCACAACCTTGATGACGGAACCCTCGTCACCGATATCGACGACGACGGTGTCGAGGCGATCCTCCGTCGAAGCATGTTCTGCCGATTTCCGGGTGTTCGCCAAACCCTGCTCGGAGATGTCGGCAGCGACCACGCGGCCACCTTCGGCGAGCAACCGCAGCGCGGTGGCCTGCCCGATTCCAGATCCTGCGCCGGTGACGAGAATACGACGACCTTCGAAACGATTCATTGCTGTGTACCTTTCACGAAAACGAGTTGGTTGGCATTCCAGGCTCGGTGGCGCCGACACTCACAACTCACCCGCGAGAAACCTCAGGTACGGGAAATGCGCAGCACTGCAACAGGTGTGGCACTGCGAAATCTCGGCGAGGCAATGCTCGCCAAAGTAGCGAATGTCAGACGGATCCGGCCGGTGCGGCCAAGGCTCTTTCGATCCAGACAAGACCGGACGGGCGGCGGTCGATCGCCTTACGCCCACGTCGGAAAGTCGCTACGCCGAATCGGGCCGTGCGCAGTGCACGGCCGGAAGCGAGAGAACAGCGGCGTATGGACATCACAGGCACGGTAGCAGCGCCGGCACCACTCACTCAACCGCGTCGTTTCGAGACCCGAATCATTCAGGTAATCAAATGTCACTTCTGGACAACTCGCTCGACTTAGGCAGCACTAACCTGGTGGCATCCCGAAAAACCCGATCCAGGAGCACAGTCGATGACACATGCAGACGCCTCGCGCACAACAACTCCCCCGACGACCGTCCTACGGACCGCTGACCACAATCGCGGACTCAACGACGTTCTCGCGATCGTCGAAGCAATGGAGCGACCGAGCGATCACCTGCTGCGGATCACGGCTCGTTTGACGGAGTCGACCGACGATCCGACCTGGTCACGCCCGAATGTGACCGTACGCATGAATCTCGGGCCGGCCTTCGACGACGCTTCGCGCGTGTACACGGTGCGTTCCTACGATTCAGCGAGCGGATCGATCGTCGTCGATGTGGTCCTGCACGGACAGACCAGTCCGATGATGAGGTGGGCAGCAGCGTTGGCCGTCGGTGACACCTTCGGCCTCACCGGTCCGCGGCCACACTTCTTGATCCCTGATGTTCCTGGTCGACGTATCGCACTTTTTCTGGACGGCACCGCAATACCCGCATTGCACTCGATCATCGAGCAGTTACCTACCGACGTCGTCGGAATCGGCTGGTTCACAACAGATGACGAGGTCGCCTTCGCCGAACTGCCCGCCCTCCCCGGCCTGGAGCTTCACCGCGTGAGCGCAGATCCGGCCGAGCCCGACGGCCCACTGGCGGTACGAGCACGCGAGCTCGCCGATCCCGCGAGCTACGTCGTGTGGGGCGCCGGTGAACGCAACGAGATGCGCGCAATCCGGAAGCACTTTCGATCGAACGTCGGACTCGACAAAAACGACGTCGCGATATTCGGATACTGGAAGGAGGGCGTCAGCAACACCGAAATCGACCTCCGTCGACGCGAGAACTACGAGCGCATCCTCGCCGACGGCGGAACCCTCACCGACATCGACGACCTGGCCATCGAGATCTGATTGCCTCACACCAGCCGACCTGACCGGCGGTGCACTGCGGTGATAAGTTCCTCTGTGCCAGCGGACCTCCACACAGGGGGTCAGGGAATCCGGTGTGAATCCGGAACTGACGCGCAGCGGTGAGGGTGACCGCCCGGGCTTACGCCACTGGATGAGAATCTGGGAAGGCGCTCGGGTGGGGCGATCTCGAGTCCGAATACCGGCTGGCAGCAGGGGTCAACAGGCGCCTGTTCACACGGTAACGGGCTCCGCGAACGAGCCCCTGCGAGAACGAGATTCCATGCGTCTGTCCAGACTTCGCCTACCCGCCGCCGCCGTCGCTGCCCTGTTGAGCGCGTCGTTGGTTGCCTGCTCCTCCGACGACAGTGCTGCCCGACAATCCAACTCTTCCGAACAATCGCGCGTGACAGTCCAGAACTGTGGCCGAGACGTCACGGTGGAGCGACCGATCGAACGGGCAATCGCGGTAAATCAACCTGCAGCAGAGATGCTGTTCGCGCTGGGAGTGCAGGACCGGATGGCCGGGTACGCCATGAGCGATGACGATGTCCTC
>NZ_LVCT01000315.1:0-5059 GCF_001647205.1 Rhodococcus sp. EPR-134 | reverse complement strand
ACACGACGTTCAACTACACGTTCACCTCGGAGGGCATCGCCGACCGGATCAAGTTCACCGACCTCGGTGTCGCGACATATCAGTCACCCAGCGAGTGCACCGGTCAGGATGCCGAGCAGAGCAAGGCTCTCACGCTCGACGACTTGTACGACGAAATCGACGACGTGGCAACACTGTTCGATGTCAAGGACAAAGGTGTCGAGCTCACCGAGAGTCTGAAGGATCGCGCGGCCACCGCCACGGCGGCACTGGGAGCTGAGAACGTGACGCTGGCGTGGTGGTATGCAGCCACGAAGACGCCGTACTTCGCCGGGTGCTGCGGTGCACCGGGAATCATGACCGACGCGGTGGGTGCGAAGAACGCCTTCGATGACAACAAGCAGTACTGGCCCGAAATCGGTTGGGAGAGTGTCCTCGATCGAGACCCGACCGTGCTGGTGCTCGCAGATCTCGACCGCGGTGGAGACGGCGACAGTGCCGCAGACAAGATCGCGTTCCTCGAATCGGACCCGGTCGCCAGCAAGCTCACCGCAGTGAAGAACAAGCGTTACATCATCCTCGAAGGAACGACGATGGATCCCTCGATCCGCAATGTCGGTGGCATCGAACAGCTCTCCGACGGGCTGCGCCAGTTGGGTGTGGTCTAGATGTCCGCGGAGATCTGTGAACTGGTGCGTCGGTGGGACGACCAGCAGGCGGCATACATCGCCGACCGTGAGAAGCGCTTCGACGTGATTCTCGACGTCCTCGAATTGCAGCACGCGCACGCCCCGTTCACGGTTGTCGACCTGGCCTGCGGGCCGGGTTCACTGAGCGCCCGGATTCTCGAAAAGTTCGAGCATGCGAGCGTTGTGGGGATCGATTACGACCCGATGCTGCTGGAGCTCGCCCGCCAGTCGTCGACGCGTTTCGGTGACCGACTGCAGCTGATCGACGCAGACCTGGCGGGAGCCGATTGGCCGAATTCGGTGGCTGCGCCGGTTCAGGCGATAGTGTCGACAACCGCGCTGCACTGGTTGCAACCGCAGCAGCTCGTCGAGGTGTATCGGCAGTGCCGCGAACTGCTGAGCCCTGCCGGCGTTCTGCTCAATGGTGATCACTTTCGCTTCGACGGCCGATCCCCCGTCATAAGCCGATGGGCGAACGCTCACGACGAGCAGACGCAACGCTCCGCCTTTGCTGCGGGCGCTCCCGAGTGGGACAGCTGGTGGGACGAGCTGCGGGCCACTCACGGCATCGGGGCACTGACCGACGAGCGTGAGCGTAGATTCGCCGGACGTGACGCCACCGCGCCCACAGCCGTCGACTTCCAGTTGGCGGCGCTCGCGCAAGCAGGTTTTCGGGAGTCGGGGACGGTCTGGCAACTGTTCGACGACTACGTGGTCTACGGCGTGAGATGACGACAAGAGTTCGGCTGCGTGACAACCCGACGACCGTCACCCTGCTGTGGGTGATCGGTGTTGTCACGCTGGCCGGATCAGCCGCCGTTGCCATCACGTTGGGGCCGGCCGGTCTGTCGGTCGGTGAGGTGGCTTCGATTGTCGTCGGCCATCTCGGCGGTACCGCGGCGGACGTCACCCCTATCCGTGACGGCATCGTGTGGGACCTCCGTCTGCCGCGCACCCTGCTCGCCGCGCTCTGCGGTGCCGGTCTCGGGTTGTGCGGTGCGATCATGCAGTCGCTGCTTCGCAATCCGCTGGCCGATCCGTTTGTCCTCGGTATCTCGTCCGGCGCCTCGACCGGTGCCGTACTGATCGTGATCCTCGGAGTCGGGTCGGGAGTGATCGGCTTGTCGAGCGGCGCCTTCATCGGCGCGGTGATCTCCTTCGCCCTTGTGTTGCTGCTCGCCCATGCGGCCGGCGGCACGCCGGATCGGGTGATCCTGGCCGGTGTCGCCGCGACCCAACTGTTCTCCGCGCTCACCTCGTTCATCGTCATCACCTCGGCCGATCCCGAGCAGACCCGCGGCGTGATGTTCTGGCTCCTGGGCTCACTCGGCGGCGCCGACTGGCTCGACGTCGCACTCTGCGCTGCGGTGGACGCAGTCGGCCTCGTGGTCTGTCTGACTCACTCCCGCGCACTCGACGCCTTTGCCTTCGGCGAGGACGCGGCGTCGTCGCTGGGGGTGAACGTGTGGCGGGTGCGTGTGACCCTGTTGTTGGCAACAGCCTTGATGACCGCGGTGATCGTGAGCGTCGCAGGTGCCATCGGCTTCGTGGGCCTGGTCCTCCCGCACGCGGCGCGGGCTCTCGTCGGTTCGAACCACCGCCGACTCCTGCCCGCGTCCGCACTGATCGGCTCCATCTTCCTTGTCTGGGTCGACGCTGTGGCACGCACAGCCATTGCGCCGCAGGAACTCCCGGCCGGTGTGGTGACCGCGCTGGTCGGTGTGCCTGCGTTTGCCGTCATCCTCTGGAGACGGAAGGCCAGGCCATGACACTCGAAGCTACCGGCGTCAGTTGGCGGGTCGGCGGGGCGCTCATAGTCGACGACCTCGACGTCTCGCCTACAACCGGAAGTACGGTGGGGCTTCTCGGCCCCAACGGCTCGGGGAAATCGACGCTGCTGAAACTGCTTGCCGGGCACAATCGTCCGACATCCGGTGTTGTGACCCTGGACCGAACCCCGTTGTCCGACTGGAAACGCCGCGACATCGCGCGTCGGATCGCGACCGTTGATCAGCACAGCAACACCGAGCTCGATCTGACGGTCGCGGAGGTAGTCGAACTCGGACGCACACCTCACCGCGGACTGTGGGGTGGGCAGTCGGATTCCGATCGCGACGCCGTCCGGGCAGCGATCGAACACACCGACCTCGCCGGCATGCTGGACCGGTCGTGGCACACCCTGTCCGGCGGGGAGCGCCAACGCGTCCAGATCGCGCGCGCCCTCGCTCAGGAACCCCACGAGTTGCTACTCGACGAGCCGACCAATCACCTGGACATCAATCACCAACTCGAACTGCTCGCGCTCGTGCGACGCCTCCCCACCACCACGATCATGGCATTGCACGATCTGAATCTGGCCGCCATGTTCTGCGATTCGATAGTGATGCTGAACCGTGGATCCATCGTTGCCCACGGAAGCCCGACCGAGGTCCTCACCGCCGACCTGATAGCCGAGGTCTACCAGGTCGACGCCGAGGTCCGCTTGGACGGTCCCGGCGGAGTACCTACCGTGAGATACCTTCCGCCCGGCACAGATTAGACGCACTCGGAACTGTCATTCACGCGAGAGCATCGCCACTGCTTCGCGTTCGAGGTCGACGTAAGGTTCACCACTGACGTCGATGGCCACCCGGTTGAGCGTTCCACCCGTGAACGCCCACGGCGACTTACCCGGGTAGTCGTCGGTTACGGGCTCCCCGCTGTCACGGCCTGCATTGAGCCCTTCGCCGCCGCCGATGCTGAACTTGCCTGGCTGAGTGCGGATTCTGCCCTCACCGACTTTCCGATCGCCGTAGTAGAGGCCGAGCACCCCGTGCGCAGTGCCCGGCGGATCCTCGCCTTCCTTCTCGAAAGTTGCTGCCAAGATTATATTTTCGCCGATCGGAAGGTCTTCGGTGGCATCGATCTTCTGCTGTTCACTGCCGAGGAAGTTGTACACGTAATGCAGGCGGTTGTCCTTGACGTACAGCGAATGCCCACCGAACCTGCCACCATGCGAGAAGCGCACACCGGTCGCACCTGGTTCGGCCAAATCGACAACTGCCCCGATCGAGAATGAACGATTACGAAGGTTGACAGCGACGGCTTCCGGTACCTCGGCTCCGCCCGGGCGGTAGACATACCGGTTTCGGGGCGGGGCCAACTGGGGGCGAGGCGTGGTGAGGAGTTCGACACCGGACCGATCGTCCAGTGGCAGAGCTTGATTGGCACCGGCCTCGTGGAACCACAACCCCACCAGCTCTGCCAGCCTGCCGGGTTCTTCATCCGCAAGGTTCCGGAGCTCGGCTCGGTCCAACTCTGTGTGGTAGAGCTCCCAGGTGTCTTCCGAGAAATGGCCCCACCCGCTCAGAGTCGGGTGCGTGGTGACGGCCTTCCAGCCGTCATGCCAAATTCCTCGTCCTCCGAGCATCGAATAGAACTGGGTGTGCTTGGCGGTGGGGATGTTGCCGGCATCGAAGCTGTACCGCATGCTCACGCCTTGAATCGGGTGCTGGGTGTACCCCTTCACCGTGTCAGGCAAGTCGACGCCGACGCAGTCGAGCAGAGTCGGGACGACGTCGATGGCGTGATGGTACTGATCTCGAATCTCGCCACGGGCATCGATGCCCTCCGGCCACGAGATGATGCATGGGTCGCAGGTTCCACCGTTGAACGAGTACCGCTTCCACATCTTGAAGGGCGTGTTGAACGCCATCGCCCACCCGTTGGGATAGTGGTTGTACGTCTCGGTGCTGCCCAACTCGTCCAGCTTCGCCAGGTTCTCGGCTAGGTCGTCGGGTACGCCGTTCGCAATCTTGTTCTCGTTGACAGACCCGTCGGGTCCGCCCTCACCGCTGGCACCGTTGTCGGAGACCACCACGATGATCGTGTTGTCGAGCTGCTCGATTTCTTCGAGGTACCCGAGCAGGCGTCCGATCTGATCGTCACAGTGCGAGAGGAAGCCCGCGTACACCTCCGCCATCCGTGAGAACAGTCGCTGCTCGTCAGCGGAGAGGGTGTCCCAGGGGCGGGTGAAATCCAGCGGCGGGAACGGTTCGCCGTCGGGCCCGGTGCGGGTCTCAGGAGTGCCTATCGGGTTGAGTGAGGGCAGGGTCGTGTCTTTCGGGACAAGTCCCATTTCCTTCTGTCTGGCCAGAATCTCGTCCCGCATGGCTTCGTACCCTGCGTCGAACCTGCCTGCGTAGCGATCGGCCCATTCGCGGGGCGCGTGATGCGGAGCGTGTGCGCACCCGGGTGCGTAGTAGAGAAATACAGGCCGGTCCGGAGCTATCGACTTCACGTCACCGATGTATTCGAGCGCTCTGTCGGTGATATCGACGCTGAAGTGATACCCCTCTTCGGGCGTCGACGGCTGTTCGACGGGGTGGTTGTCGTGGACGAGATCGGGATAC
>NZ_LVCT01000314.1:0-51349 GCF_001647205.1 Rhodococcus sp. EPR-134 | reverse complement strand
GTCTTCTGCGCACAGGTGCCACTTGCCGACCATCGCGGTGCTGAATCCCTGCTCGACCAGAACCTCGGCGAGCGTGGCACATTCGGGAGGGATGTGACCGTTTCCGCCGGGAAAACCGACCGCGCACTCGCTGATGCAGGCCATGCCGTTGGTCGTGTGGTTTCTCCCGGTGAGCAGACACGATCGCGTCGGGGAGCACAGCGCTGTGGTGTGCCACTGCCCGTACCGCAATCCGTTGCCCGCGATGCGGTCGATGTTCGGCGTCTCGATCGGTCCCCCGTAGCAACCCATGGCGCCGTATCCAACGTCGTCGAGAACGATGTAAAGAATATTCGGTGTGCCGGCGGCGGCCTTCGGCTGCTCGTAGGGGCTCCAGTCGGGAATCGAATCGCGAATATCGAGGTTGACGACGCCTTTGAATGCGTTGGCCATGATCTGGCTCCTTGTAGGTCATCTGATTTCCAGCCTCTACGGCCGCATGGTCAATCGCATACCCCGATTGTGCTCACCGAAGCGCTGTCGCCCGAAATGGGCGATGCCACTTTCGGCAGGAAGTCCGAGTATGAAAGTGCCGGGTCTGTCATCACCTCACTGGAAGCCAGGGACCACATGAGCAGTCAATTCGTTGAAGCCTCCACCTCCGATAACCCTGACCCGCTTCCGAGCTGGCAGGACGGCACGCCGAAACAGGCCGTCCGGCAATTCGTCGAACGCGCGACGACTGAGGGAAGTCCGGACGAAATCGCACCGGAAGACAGGATCGCAGTCTTCGACAACGACGGAACCCTGTGGTGTGAGAAGCCGATGCCGATCCAACTCGACTTCATCCTGCGCCGCCTCGTCGAGATGACCGCCCAGGATCCGTCTCTTCGCAACCGTCAACCGTGGCAGGCTGCGTTCGAAAAGGACTACGCCTGGTTGAACGAAGTGATCTCGAAGCACTATCGCGGCGACGACAGCGCACTGAAGGTGCTCGCGGCCGGTGTCCTGGCGGCATTCGCCGAAGTCACGGTCGACGAGTTCGAAACCCACGCCGATACCTACCTGCGCACTGCTTCGCACCCCACTCTCGATCGCGAGTATCTGCACTGCAGCTATGCACCCATGGTGGAGTTGCTCGATTACCTTGCAGCCAAGGGATTCTCGAACTACATAGTCTCTGGAGGCGGACGTGACTTCATGCGTCCGATCAGCCAGGAGGTCTACGGCATCCCCCGAGATCGCGTCATCGGCAGCGGCGTGGCCTTGACGTGGAAGGACGACGGGCACAGCGGCACAATTCTCCGTCAGCCCCAAACCGATGTCGCCGACGACGGGCCGGCCAAGCCCGTACAGATCTGGAACCGAATCGGCCGACGACCTGTCATCGCGGCCGGAAACAGCAACGGTGACCTACCTATGTTGAAGTTCGCCGAACACCCGAACGTTCCGGCACTTCGCCTTCTGGTGCTCCATGACGATCCGGAACGCGAGTTCGACTACGTGGACGGGGCCGAGCACGCACTCGACGTCTCGCGCGCAAACGGGTGGACGGTGGTGAGCATCAAGAAGGACTGGAAGACAGTCTTCGAACGATTCGCCGAATGACAGTATTGATACGTGACCCTCGATGATGTCGCCGACGAACTCTACGGCCTCGACCCCGGCGAGTTCGTAGAGGCGCGTACAAAGCATGTGAAGGCTGCCCGGGACGACAACGACCGCGCACTGGCCGCAGAGATCGGAAAACTTCGGAAGCCGACCACCGTGGGGTGGTTGGTCAATCTCATCTCGCGCGATGCACCAGAGGATCTGGATGCACTTCTCGCGCTTGGCGAATCGCTACGCGACGCTCAACGCCATCTCTCGGGCCCGGACTTGCGACGGCTGACGACACAGAGGCAGCAGGTGGTGCGGAGTCTCGCCCACAAATCCGGTGAGATCGCCGCTTCACGGGGAAAAAGCGTCGGCGAGGATTCGTTGCGCGATGTCGCGCAGACTCTCAATGCCGCCCTGGCCGATGAGGAGACTGCCGCGCAGGTTCGACTCGGACGGGTCGTGACCGCTGCGAGTTACAGCGGTTTCGGACCGGCGGGACTTGCTGTAGTGGAGGAGGATTCTGCACAAGACGCCCCTGCGATCCCCACCGAAGAACACACTCCGGCCAAGTCCACTGCTCCGGATCGCAAGGCCGAACAAGCCAAGGCGAAAGCAGAATTGAAGGAAGCCAGGGCAGGCGTCGAGAAGATCCGACGACGGGTCAAGGCCGAGACCGCCCAGTTCGAGGACGCCAGGTCAAAGCTGTCCGACCTCGACCGTCGCATCGAAGAACTCCGCGCCGATCTCGAACACGCAGAACAAGAACGACAGTTCGCCAAGAACACCGAGAAGGCTGCCCGCGTCGCAGTTCGAGAGTCCGAGGAGGAACTTCGCGAGGCCGAGTGGCGGGTCGACGAAGCCGAAGAGGCCCTCGACGAGATGGAATGAGTTGCACGTTCGGAGATCTTGACCTCTACAGCAGTTCAGGTTCTAGCGTGATTTCATGACATTCACCCGAATCGAACTCGACTACCTGGCCACACAGACTCTCGGTCGCCTCGCGACGGTTCAACGGAACGGAACGCTGCAAGTCAGTCCGGTCGGGTTCCACTACAACCCGGATACAGCCACGATCGACATCAGCGGTTACAACATGACGGGCAGCCGTAAGTTTCACAATGTCGCAGACAACGGTCCGGTCGCGTTCGTCGTGGACGACATCGCATCCGTAGATCCATGGCGGGTCAGGTGCGTCGAAATCCGTGGACGGGCAGAGGCTTTGGATGCTACAGGTGCTGCTGCGCATGGTCTCGACGCGCCGATCATCCGTATCCACCCCGAACGCATCATCAGCTTCGGCCTCGACGACAAGGAGCTGGACGTCCACCAGTTGGTCGTGAACGGACGTGACGTCGGAAGGCGCGAGTCGAATTGATCAGCCTGCGGCGGCTTCGAGCTCACTCAAGGATTCCTCGAGATGGCCGAGGAGCCGCTGCAAGTGCGGAACATTGCGGCGGCAGCCGACGAGCCCGAACTGCATGGTGTCCGCGTAGCCGATGACGGTGATGTTCATCGCCTGCCCGTCCAACGGAATCGATGCCGGGTAACAGCTCTCGAGTTTCGCGCCATTCCAATAGCGCGTCGTTGTCGGGCCGGGGACGTTGGAAATCACCAGATTGAAGACTGGACGCCCAGTGATCAGTCGGGATGAACCAGGGATCAGCGGCAGCCCGAGACCCGCGACGTTCAATGCACTGAGCGCCGTGATCTGCAGGGGCGTCAGGCCCGACATCAGGGACTTGGCGCTACTCATCGAGTCGTGAACTCTCTGAAGTCGGGCCGCCGGATCTGCCAATTCGGTTGCCAGATCACACAACACCGCACCCACGGCATTGCCGGAAGCCTCACCCTCTTCGCCTTTGCGAAGGGATACCGGCACCATCGCGATCAACGGTTTGTCCGGCAACTCGTCCAGTTCGATCAGGTATCGCCGTAGCGCACCCGCGCACATTGCCAACACCGCATCGTTGAGCGTCACGTCTGCAACGCAGCTGACCTTGCGCAGGCGCTCGATCGGCCACGACTGCGCGGCGACACGCCTCGCTCCGGTGATCGGGACGTTGAAGATCGATTTCGGGGCAGCAAACGGCAACGGTGCGACGTGGTCCTTCACTGCCGAGGCAGCGGCGTTCACTATCGCAGGGCCGACCCCGACCACATCTTGCACGGTCTCGATCACGGAGCCCACCCGCCTCTGCAGGTCCAGCCCGCGACCGGCACGAACCCGCCCCGAAGAAGGTCGTTGCGCCCACGGAGGCATCGAATGTCGATCGTGCGGATCCGACGAGAGGCTGCGGTACCACGCCTGAACAGCAGACACACCATCCATGAGCGCGTGGTGCGTCTTCATGTACACGGCAACTCGGCCGTCGGCGAGACCTTCGATCACGTACGCCTCCCACAGCGGCCGATGCCGATCGAGCAGCGTGCCGTGGAGCATGGAGGTCAGCTCGAGCAACTCGCGGACTCGACCCGGCTTGGGCAGCGCGAGCAACCGGACGTGATACTCGAGATCGACGTCTGCGTCCTCCGTCCAACGCACCGGCGCGAAGTTCGACAAGAACTGCACCGGCTTGCGGCGAAAGAGTGGCCGAATCGAGTCGACGTCGGTGAGCGAACGGTAGAGCGACCTGGCGAATTCGCCGTCGTCCCCTTCCGGCGGAACGAAAAGCGACAGGCCACCGACGTGCATGGGATGCTCCCGTGACTCCATCAGTAGGAACATCGAGTCGAGCGGCAGCATCAGCGTCATGGCGATCCGTTCTCTCGGGCAGCTGCCCGGAGTACCGATCAGCCGCTGTTCGACAAAGTTACTCGCCCTGACTTCCCTCATTGGCGACTCCGACAAAACATTGCCCCCTCGATTTCGACAGGAGTCCGATATTCCCGTCGACGAACGCCTTTTCGGGTCGAAGCACCTCACAGCGATTCGCGGGTGAATGACGAGACACAGAGCACTGCAACAAATTTCAATCCTCACAGCCACAAGTAGTAGCGGAGGCGATCGCAGTAATACTTTTGTCGGAATTGTTTCAAATTGTCTGTACATCCAAGTCACACGTGACTACCGTCACTCATCATCACAATCCCGACTGGTCGGTTGTACCCAAAGGAGAAATACATGTCCCGACGTTCGACGTCGCGTGGCCTTTTCGGCGCACTCGCCACCGCAACTGTGTTCGCCACCGCCGCTGCGGTGGGAAGCTTGTCAGCAAGCATTGCAGGAGCCGCCCCGGCAGCGGAGATCCCCTTCGGCGGTTGGGATTCATGTCCGATCGACAATCCCGAGACCAGCACCTGTATGGACGTCACGGTCACCGGTGGAAACATGAAGATCGGCAAGCTTTCCGTCAACATTCCCGCCGGGGCGATGCGCATCGCAGGCGGAGTTGCATACCGGGAGAATCCAGAGGCTGAATTCGGATTCGACCAAGTATTCATCCCACCCAACGACAACAGTCGGGGGATCTACGCCAAACCCATCGACATCCCCGGGGGCGCACTCGGAATCGACCTGCCATTCAACAATCTCTTCGGACTGAACAAGGCTTCGGCCACCGTAGAGTCGACGTCTGCACTCCCCACCGTGGATGCATTTCAGCTTGGTGTGAAGCTACCCGTCAAATTGAAGATCGCGAACCCTCTCCTCGGCGGCAAATGCTACCTGGGCTCGGACAACAACCCCGTCCAACTCAACTTGGATGTGACCGAATACGGTGTCCTCGAAGAGGTTCCAGGTTTCCCGGATACTGCCGTCGTTCGAAACACCGGGCACACCGGACAGCCCTTCGCGGTCCCGACAGCTTCCGGGTGTGGCCCGTTCGGCGTTCTGAATCCAATCGTCAACTGGCGCGCCGGGCTTCCCTCGTCCACCACGTCCAACTCCCTCGCCACGACGAGTGACGTCTACAACATCGGTGCCGACAGCCTCAGGCCCCAGCCGGCCGGCTCACCCGAACCCGCTGCCGTCGTTGCCGAACGTAGTGCCAACTAGCAATCCAACCCACTGCCACAGAACCGTCATCGACGACAGATTGCCACCTCGAAACGGAGTTCACTTGTCCATGCGCACAATACGATTCAGAGCCGCGCTCGCCGTCGTCGCAGCGGGAGTCCTCACTCTCGGGGCGGTGTCAACCGCGACGGCGGCCCCGCTGCCCAATGCGCCGTTCGGGGGCTGGGGAAAATGCCCGATAGCCAATCCGGAGACAAGCACCTGTGTCGATGTCGTCGTCAAAGGCGGCGAAATGAACATCAACGGGCTCAAAGTACCGATTCCTTCCGGCTCGTTGAATATCGCCGGCGGTGTCGCCTATCGCGAGAACCCCGACGCTGAATTCGGGTTCGACCAGATCTTCATTCCTCCCACTGACGGCACCAAAGGCGTCTATTCCACCCCCATCGAGGTACCAGGAGGAATCTTCGGGCTCGGTATACCGTTCCCCGGCGGCTTGACCACCATCAAGGCAACAGTCGAACCGGTCGCGTTGCCAACAGTCGACGCATTCCAACTCGGTGTCACACTTCCGGCAAGATTGAAGATCTCCAACCCCTTGCTGGGCGGCAACTGCTATCTGGGTTCTGCGAGCAACCCGATCATGTTCAAACTCGGAGTGTCCGGAAATGGTGTCCTGGAGGAAGTTCCAGGATTTCCGGATACCGCCGCCGTCAGAAACGTGACGCACGCCGACCAGACGTTCGCGGTACCGGGCGCATCTGGATGTGGACTGTTCGGCGCATTGAATTGGGCAGTCAATCTTCGCGCCAACGTTCCGTCTTCGAGTGGTCACAACTCGTTGACCACCACAAGCGATGTGTTCAACATCGGCGCCGACAGCCTGCGGACGCAGTAGAGCAAGCACCGGCGACTCACGAAGTATCACCGACAACAAGGAGATATCGATGACCCATGCAGTTCGCCGCACCACCATCGTCACAGCTGCCGCCGCAGCCGCGATTGCGGTCGCAGCCGGCACCGCTCTGGCTTCGACCGTCGTCACTCCAGCGGGTCAAGCCGTGACTGCTTCGAGCAGCAATCTCAGTATCAAGACAGGAACGATCACACTTACCTGCTCCAGTACGACGGGCTCCGGGACCATCCCATCCGCGCCGGGTAATTCCAACACCGGCACCGGCGGAGTCAACGTCAATATCGGCACCCCCAGCCTGACCGGGTGCAAGGCTAACGGCCTACCCGCTGTGGTCACGACCTCCGGCTCGTGGCTATTGAACGTCTCGGCAGACACCGGATCGGCTCAGGGATCCCTGGTCATTCCTGCAGGAGGCGCAGTCGTCACGATGCCCGGATCAACATGCACAGTCACCGTCGGGGCCAGCACTGTCGGACCGCTGCCATTCGATATTCCCAACCAGCGCGTCGTGGCCAGCAACACCGGCACCGTGAACTACACACGCACCGGCACCGGACCCGTCTGCCCCGCCGCAGCCACTGGGACGGCAACAATGTCGGGCACACTGCAGTTCGCATCGGCCACACCGATCAACGTGACACCGTGACGATCGACAGCTAGACAATAGGGCTCGTTGGGGGATCGACGCTTCCGTCGCTCCTCCAACGAACGTCCTGTGAACCGGGTCCGCACACGATCGCCTTCGGTTTCGCCGCGAAGCGGACCGGCGCATTATCCATCTGCTGCTTCGGTGGCATCGAGTAACGCGTCAAGGGCGCGGTGGAGCTCGGCGAGTTCCCGCCCTCCGGTTTCCGTCAGCACTTCCGTATTCTTTGCATCCAATTGGCGGACAATGTCTTTAGCGAGCTCTATGACTCGTTTGCCCTCGTCACTGAGATCGAGGCGAACGGCTCGCGCATCGCGTCTATCGCGTTCACTGACAACAAACCCGCTCTTCTCCAACGCTCGCACGAGCTTGGATATGTAGATTCGCTGCAATCCTGTGTGCGCTGAGAGTTCTCGCTGACTCGGCCTCTCCCCCGCACTCACCAGACCATGCAGAGACGCGAGCACTGAATACTGGGCGTGAGTCAACCCCAGGTGCGCGATCGCTCGGTCAACCCCCGCCCGCCAGCGCAAGCCAAGGTGCCACACCAGCGACCCTGTCGTCCATGTTTCTCGATCTTGCATACAAATAGAATACATGGCTACTATCTCAATTAGAGTATATGGAAACTATTTGAGGAGTCGCAATGCCCACAATTCCCGTGCTCGACTCGACCATGGCCTACCGCTCGCGCGGCGAAGGACCACCCTTCGTACTCATCCACGGAAACCCCACATCCTCGCACTTGTGGCGAAACATCCTGCCGCAGATAGGAAATCTGGGCCGCGCACTTGCCCCTGACCTCATCGGAATGGGGCGGTCAGGCAAACCGCCATTCAACTACGGCTTCCTCGACACCGCCCGCTACCTCGACGCCTGGTTCGACCAGATGGAACTCGACGACGTCGTACTCGTCGGACACGACTGGGGCGGGGCACTTGCACTGGACTGGGCTGCCCGCCACCCCGATCGCGTCCGAGGTGTGGCCTTCTTCGAAACGATCCTTCGTCCGATGACCTGGGACGAACACTTCCCGGGAGAGGCACGGGCACGGGTGGAAGCTCTGAGGGACTCCGACACAGGAGAGACGAAGGTACTCGACGAGAACTTCTTTCTCGAAATAGCGCTTCGCAAAACGGTTCTCGGTGAAATGACCGAAACCGATGCCGAGGCCTATCGCTCCCCTTATCCGTCACGAGAGAGTCGCCGACCCCTTCTCGAGTGGCCACGATCCTTCCCCATCGAAGGAACTCCCGGTGACGTGAATGCACGTGTGGCGGCGTACAGCGATTGGCTCGCAGAAAGCACCGACGTACCCAAACTTCTTCTCACCTTCAGCGGCCCCGCAGAACTTCTCATGATCGGACCTGACGAAGTCACGTGGAGCCGATCGAATATCGCAAATCTCGAGGTGGAACAGTGCGGTCCCGCAGGACATCTCGCCCCCGAGGATCAGCCTGCGGCCATCGCGGCGGCGATCACCGAATGGACACAGCGGCAACACTGTTTCAACCGCGAGTGACGTGGGACCGTCGCCAAGTACTCTGAGCGCCGGTTTCCCCGACCCATGCGGTAGCGATCCAGACGATGCTCCGAAATATGGGACCGACACCACCTCCGCCGGATTTGTCCGATATAACTAACTGGCGAGTACGCCGGTTGGGACGAGGTCGAGAACGAGGGGGCGTGTGTGGTGAACGAGGACGGGTTGGGGCGAACGTCAGGATCGGGGGCTCCACACCGGGTGGGCGGCTTTCTCTATCACCGCAACGGCGACCGGTGGGAGTGGTCGGACGAAGTTGCACGGATTCACGGATACGAACCCGACCAAGTAGCTCCGACGACAGAATTGATGCTCTCGCACAAGCATCCCGACGACCGAAGACACGTTGCCCAGACACTGCACGCCATCCGCACTTCAGGCGGACCGTTCAGCAGCCGCCACCGCATCATCGACACTGCAGGGGATACTCACTCGGTAATCGTCGTCGGCGACAGCGTCGTGGACGAGTCGGGTGCCGTGGTCGGCAGCTCAGGCTTCTACATCGACGTCACCGAAACCCTCGACAGCACGGTGAAAGCGTCTGTCGACGTGCTGGTCAACGAAATCACCGCTTCTCGCGGAGTAATCGAGCAAGCCAAAGGCATGCTCATGGTGATCTACGGCATTTCGGCCGATCGCGCCTTCGACATCCTCGTGTGGCGTTCTCAAGAGACCAACGTGAAACTCCGGGATGTTGCCGAGCAGTTGATAGTTCGAACGCTTGACGACTTCCGGGTCCCGACACTACTGCGGACCCGATTCGATCACGTGCTGTTACAGGGTTGAATGACAACAGGGTTGAGGGATCTGCTCAAGGCGGTTCCCGTGGCTGGCTGCTCAACCTCGAGGAACCTCGCCCGCATTGATTCCGGGACGGTCCGATGCGGCCTATCCCCGTTGTTACCCAACGCGGAGTAAAAGGAAACTACTCGTCGTCAGACTTCTCGCCGGAGGTCTCCTCGACCAGTTCAGGCGCCTGTTCTCGCGTTGCCATCCCCCCGTCGCCGCCCTTGTCCACGGGTCCTGGGTGCCCACCCTTGGGCGACTGGTCGTTGTCGTCTTTGTCGGTCATGCGATCGTCCTCATCATCTCGTCGTCTCGGTCCTGGAGCCGGTGCAAAGAGACCGGGACCCAGCTCCATCTCAATCTAACGCGCTCAGGACTTCTCGCAACCCTCACCGATTTTGTTTGCATTTCAGTGCTTTCGGGCAGGTGACTGCGAACAGCATTTCCACGATGAGAGGTCGATCCCAGTGCGCGCAGTGACTTGGCAAGGCAAACGGAAAGTAAGCGTCGATACGGTTCCGGACCCGAAGATCGTCGAACCCACCGACGCGATCATCAAGGTCACCACGACGAATATCTGCGGATCCGATCTGCACCTGTACGAGACTCTGGGTGCGTTCATGAATGCCGGCGACATTCTCGGCCATGAACCGATGGGCATCGTCGAAGAAGTCGGTTCGGAAGTCACGAATCTCGAGATAGGTGACCGCGTCGTGATTCCGTTCCAGATCTCGTGTGGCAACTGTTTCATGTGCGATTCGAGCCTCTACACACAGTGCGAGACGACGCAGGTCCGCGATCAGGGAACGGGCGCAGCATTGTTCGGCTTCTCCGAGCTCTACGGCTCGGTGCCCGGCGGGCAGGCTGAGTACCTCCGAGTACCGCAAGCACATTTCACACATATCAAAGTTCCCGAAGGTCCCGCGGATTCGCGATTCGTCTACCTCTCCGACGTGCTCCCCACCGCTTGGCAGTCGGTCGAATACGCCGACATTCCGCCGGGTGGTTCCGTGACAATCCTCGGCCTCGGACCGATCGGTGACATGGCGGCTCGTATCGCCCACCACAAGGGGTTTCGAGTAATCGGTGTGGACCGTGTACCCGAACGCCTTGCGCGCCTTGCCGAACGCGGTATCGAGACCCTCAACCTGGACGACTACGGCAGCAAGATCGGCGATGCCATCAGAGACGCGACAAACGGCCGCGGAACCGATTCGGTGATCGACGCTGTCGGTATGGAAGCGCACGGGTCTCCGATCGGAAAGCTCGCGCAGCAGTTCGTCGGACTCCTTCCCGACTCTCTTGCCTCGCCTGCGATGCGTAACGCAGGAATCGATCGCCTTGGCGCTGTCTATTCGGCCATCGACATCGTTCGGCGCGGCGGAACCATTTCTTTGATCGGTGTCTACGGCGGAATGGTTGATCCGCTGCCGCTGATGACCATGTTCGACAAGCAGATTCAGCTCAGGATGGGCCAGGCGAACGTCAAGAAGTGGGTAGAGGACATCATGCCCCTGCTCACTGACG
Organism: Rhodococcus sp. EPR-134; assembly: GCF_001647205.1. Taxonomy (NCBI): domain Bacteria; kingdom Bacillati; phylum Actinomycetota; class Actinomycetes; order Mycobacteriales; family Nocardiaceae; genus Rhodococcus; species Rhodococcus sp. EPR-134. The sequence goes on along the minus strand of NZ_LVCT01000314.1, from coordinate 40,398 downwards.
ACGACCCACTCGGTGTCGACACCTTTTCCACCCATCAGCTGCCGCTCGATCAGGCGCCACACGCCTACGAGATCTTCCAGAAGAAGCAGGAAGGCGCGGTCAAGATCCAACTGAAACCGCACCTGTAGTTCAACGCCGATCAGGTCGACGGTTCATCCGCCACGTCCGCATCTTGTTCGCGAAACCACCGATCGTCATACTCACCTCACACACGCTCGACAGAAAGAACCTGAAACCGAAATGGCTCGCGAACTTACCGTCTCCGACAGCATCGTCGTCAGCTCCGACGCGCTTTCCCTCTACGAGGTCATCAGCGATCCCACTCGTATGGGTGCCTGGAGTCCCGAAAACATAGGCGCAACCTTGCGGGGAGACCGCGAAAGCGCTTTCCTGGGCATGGAGTTCGACGGGCACAACAAGCGTGGGCGCGCGCAGTGGACCACGCGATGCACAGTCACCGCTGCCGAGGCCGGGAAGCTCTTCGAATTCCGTGTTCACAAGATCGGCCTCGGTACTCCCCGGATCCCCGCCTCTATCGCAACCTGGCAGTACCGATTCTCGCCGGTGCCCGACGGAACCCGAGTTACCGAAACGTGGACCGACGACAGGCGCGGCTGGCCGGACTTCGCCGCCGACATGTTCGACAAAATTGCCACCGGAGGAAAAACCTTCGCCGACTTTCAGCGCGGCAACATCCGCAAGACGCTCCTGAACCTCAAGAACGCAGTTGAGCAGGAGGTTTCCGGAATCGAAGGTAACGTCGGCTGACCGGCCGACACCATTTGTGGCAGTTTCTGCCACTTTTGGTACAGTGCGGATATGGCAACAGCCCGCCGCACTGCACTACTTCTCCGCGTCTCGCAGAGTTGTGCTGCCGCTTTCGTCGAACGCGGCGACACTTCGACGACCATCGCGGAGCTCGCCGAGCGGGCAGAAATCTCCGAACGAACGTTCTACCGTTGCTTCGCCACCAAAGAGGAGAGCATCTGGCCGATGCTCGACGAGGGAAACCGCAGTCTGGCCACGGCACTCAGCGCGCAAGCCCGCGAATTCGGGCTCGCAGCGGCTGTGAAGAATGCCTTTATCGCATCGGTCGGCGAGTCCTTCGAGCCGATGACCCGATCACTAATGCCCATCATCTTCGGTGATGCGGCACTCCGGAGAGTTTGGGAATCAGCAACTTTCGAGACGATGGAACTGATTCGCCCAGAAGTCGCACGCCTGATCGACCGTCCGGAAACCTCGCTCGACACCACAGCGGCTTCGGGCCAGGCAACACTTGCGGTAGTCGCCGCACTGCGTGAGATGGCAGACCTCCGGACGCCCGCACCCGAGGCCATCACCCGCGCGCTCGGGGCGTTCTCGAAGCCATATCTCGCAACACCAACAGGTAAGGAACAATCATGACTCAGGATCTCTCCGGAAAAGTCGTTCTCGTCACCGGCGGCGCACGCGGCCTGGGCGAGGCGTTTGCCCGCGGCATCGTCGCGGGCAACGGCCGCGTCGTCATCGGCGACCTACTCGACGACGACGGTCGAGCAGTGGCCGAATCTCTCGGCGACGCAGCGCGTTACGTTCCCCTCGACGTCACCGATCCAGCGTCTTGGAAGTCCGCCGCCGAGTACGCGGTATCCGAGTTCGGCGCGATCAACGGTTTGGTCAACAACGCCGGAATCTCGGCGTCCGGCCAGACAGTCGCCGAGGAACCACTCGAGACGTTCCAGCGCATCATCCAGATCAACCTGGTGTCCGTGCACACCGGTATCCACACGGTGGTGCCGTTCATGAAGGCAGCCGGCGGCGGATCCATCGTGAACATCTCCTCGGCCGCCGGCCTGATGGGCATGGCTCTGACCAGCGGTTACGGCGCAGCCAAGTGGGGCGTGCGTGGGCTGAGCAAGATCGCCGCCGTCGAACTCGGTCGCGACAAGATCCGGGTCAACTCGGTTCACCCCGGCATGGTCCTGACGCCCATGACTGCACCGACGGGTATCAGCCTCGAGGAGGGCGCATTCCCCAACAATCCGTATCGCCGTGTCGGTCGCCCGGAGGAGTTGGTCGGCGCGGTCACCTACCTGCTTTCCGACGATGCCTCGTACACAACGGGTTCCGAGATCGCCGTCGACGGCGGTTGGACTGCCGGCCCGTCGATCGAATACATCGCCGGCCAGTAACAGCCTTGCAGACTCACGTATGCAGAATTTGCGCGATGCCAAGTTGGAGGTCGCGCAAATTCACGGCCGGACCGAGGGTGTGGTGAGGAGGAGGGCCGGTAACAGCAATCAATGCCTCCTTCGCCGCACGCACGGCTGATGTCGGCTGGCGAACAATCTCCTCTACCAAATCCCGAACAGTCGACGCGAGGAGCTCGCCGTACACACACCGATTCGCCAAACCTGTTGTTACCGCGTCCGGTCCCTTCACCAGCCGTCCGGTGTAGTGCAGTTCAGCGGCCACAGCCGGTCCCACAACACGGACAAGGCGCGCCGCGAATGCCGGACTGGGTCGAATCCCGAGACGCGCAATAGGCATTCCGATTCTGGCGGAAGTCGCCACGACTCGAATATCGCACGCGAGTGCCAACTGACACCCTGCTCCAGCTGCTACGCCGGAAATCTGTGCGATGACAGGAACGGGACAAATTTCGATAGCGCGGAAGGCTGCCTCCATTTGCGCGAACGACTCCTCCACGTCCTCGGCACAGGCACCAACCCACTCGGTGACATCGGACCCGGCGCAGAAGGTATCGCCGACGCCGCGAAGGACGACAACACCGAGCGATGCGTGGGTCGAGACGCCAATGATCTGATGCGCGAGATCTTTCCAAGCATCACCGTTCAAAGCGTTTCGACGACGGCCTGTGCCGATCGTCACCGTCGCGATTGGGCCGTCGAACGTCACATCGACCATGCCGGAGTCGCGCCGGCTCGGCCTCATAGCAGAAACCATCGATGTCTGTCTCATCGGCGTGCTTCGCTGAGCCAACCGGTGATAACAGCGTTGTCTGCACCGAGAAGCGGTGGAGCCGAGTGACAGTTCTTCGTGACCTCCATGCCGTCCACAGAGAAGAACCGGAGTGGGGGCCCAGGAAGCGTTATCCGACCTAGGCTTTCGTGTTCGACTTCGACCATCAACCCCTGCGAACGAGTCTGTTCCCAGCGGTACACCTCGTCGATTCCACGAACACGTCCCGCCGGAATACCCGTACGGTCCAGCTCGAGCAGCAGCTCGTCCGTGCCATACTTCGAAAAAATGCTTTCGATAAGCTGGCGGACCGCCTTACTGTTTCGAACTCGTTCGGAGTTGTCTTCCATCCCGGGGGCATCTGGGGCCAACCCGAAGCCCGAGCAGAACCGCTTCCAAAGTCCTTCACTACCAACCGCAATCTGAACTACGCCGTCAGCTGTCGGAAAGAGCCCGTAGGGGCAGATCGACGGATGGTGATTCCCTTGTGCCTTACCAGTTTCACCAGCGACGGTAAATCGAGTTCCTTGGAAGGCGTGGATACCTACTATGCCGGCCAGCAAAGAGGTTCGTACCGTCTGCCCAACGCCGGTTCGCGCTCGCTCCTGCAGTGCCGCGAGTACACCGAATGCGCCGTACATCCCTGCCAGTAGGTCGGCTATCGGAGTTCCGACCTTTTGGAAGTCGTTGGGACCCGAACCTGTCAGCGACATCAGACCCGCCTCCCCTTGTGCGATTTGGTCGTACCCCGCACGTCCGCCTTCCGGTCCGTCGTGACCGAATCCGCTGATGGACAGCACGACGAGCCGCGGATTCAGCTCCGAAAGTCGTTCGGCGGTAAGCCCCAAACGATCGAGGACGCCGGTCCGAAAATTCTCCATCAGAACGTCGGCGCGTGAGACAAGGGATTCCAGTAGTGCAAGACCCTCTTCAGATTTCAGATCGAGTACGACTGACTTCTTGTTTCGATTCGTGGACAAGAAGTATGTCGATTCTCGCTGTGCACCTGCAGGTTCCATGAAAGGTGGCCCCCAGCCGCGCGTATCGTCGCCGGTACCGGGTGTCTCGATCTTGATGACCGTCGCCCCCAGGTCGCCGAACATCATTGAAGCGTGAGGTCCCGCGAGTGCGCGCGTGAGGTCTGCAACGACTATGCCTGCCAAGGGCCCTCTTCGAACATCGGATCCGGATTGTTCCGAAGATGATTCGACCGAATCGATGTCGTCGGTCACTGAGTTGAACATGTAACTTCCTGTCGATAGTCGATGTGGCGGTCGCGCTGTCAGGCAAGCGTCCGAGCAGGTTCCGGCACACGCAACCTGTGTAGAAAACCTGCTGCCAGCTCGGTTGCCTGGTGCGTTCCAGCAACGCCGTAGACGTGAAAATCCGGTCTGACCAGAACGACATCTGCGTCCTGATCGTCGAGCCAGCGCGTGTAGGTGAGGTCGACGTCGTCGACAACGGTCACGCCCGCCGATTCGGCACCTCCGAGCGCTACGAGGTCGATCCCCAACGTCGCCAAAGCTGTTCGCGTCGCCTCCGGAACTTCTCGCAGCGCGGCCGATGTGCGTGAAATCAAAGCCCCTGGCCCATCGAACGCATCGTCGAACTTGGCAACTTCGCCATCTCCGACTCGAACCTGACCTTGTAAAGCCAGACTGCCACCGGCAGTCCCGACATGTATCCCTGGGCCGAGCCCTGGTCGTGGCGGAGCAGGAGGCTTCATTCCCGCAGTCCAGTTCGCCACCATGCGGGCATCACGTTCAGCAGCTTGCTGCGGGTCGGACATGCAGATGACTTGACCTAGTTCGGTCGAGAACTGCACAAAAGCTTGTGCGTGCCTTAGTCGTTCTGTTCCATATGTATCGAGCAGGTGGTCGTCCGCTGCCGAACGCAACACCGCATCGAGCTTCCACGACAAATTCATCACGTCACGGACACCAGCACCCAGGCCTTGTCCGGCGAACGGCGGCATAAGATGCGCGGAATCGCCGGCGAGCAACACGCGTCCTTGTCGCCATCGCGTCGCCCAGCAAGCCTGAAACGTGTACACGGAATGCCGTTCAAGGATTGCATTGTCAGGGGTCAGCCCATACGGCTCGAGCAGTTCCCATGCCGTGTCTTCGCGCTGAAGGGATTCTCGACTCTCTTCCGGCAGTCGCATGAACTCCCAGCGACGGCGGCCCGGACCACCGGGAACCATCGTGGAAGGGCGTCGGTAGTCGCAATTCTGCGCGGCAACGTTCGGAAAACTGGTTCCGCCCGAAGGTTTGACGTCCACAACCAACCAATCGTAGAAGTACCCCTCGTCGTGCCAGTCGATTTCGGCCCATTGACGAACGCGACTGTTCGCCCCGTCTGCACCGACAATCCACTGCGCATCGACGGCGACACACCTACCGCTGTCCACGGATTGGACGACTACTGTTGCCAGTGCCGAATTCTGCGTCAATGCCACCGCTTCCCACCCCCTCATCACCCGAATATTGGACAACCCGGCGACAATGGCGTCCAAGGCCTCTTCCAATGCGGGCTGGCTGAAGAAATAGGTGTTGTACCAACCGGATTCACCTTTACCACTCCAGTCGACCTCCACCAGTGTCCGCCCGTCACCGTTTCGCCACACATACATGTCGTCATAAGGTTCGGTTATCTCGGGAATGGTGTCCGGCGCCAGCCCGACCGACTGCAGGATTCGCGCGAAATCGGCGCAATGGGTTACTGCACGCGGCAGAGGGTATCCGACTTCATTTCGATCCACGACGACGACATCGTGGCCCTTCCGAGCGAGTTTGACGGCGAGAAGCTTCCCCACCGGCCCGAAACCGACGATCATCACGTCAGCAGCTATCCTCGTTGCTTCGGCGTTGACACTCTGCACAGCGAATTCCGTTCTGGTGAAATAGCTTTGATGTTGAGAACAAGGATCGGTTCGTTAATTCCTTTTGTCACGGATCAGGTCCCGGAAATCGGGACGAGCCGAAATTCTCGGTGCCGCCGGAAACGGGTGCACGACCCTGGCGGGCACCGAGACAACTGCCGTCACCACGGTGCTCGCGGCGGAGATACGTCCCGGTTTTCGGCTACGTAGAGCGACGGCAGGAAACGAGACAAAAATGTGAACTCGTCGTACGCGTGCTGCAGGAGTCCTTGACCGAACTCCACAGTTGCTTGTGCCGCAATCTGTTCCGCGGTTTGCCCGAGTGTCTCGAGATCGTGTCCGATGAAGAAGTGACTTCGCAGGGCCATCCCCCACTCGGTATCGCGAGCGATGTGCAGCAGCCTGCCGCCGAGCACGCGCCCGTCCAGGAGACGAGGTGGATTGTGGGTGACCCCCAATCGTCCGACAATCACTCCGGACACAGCGCCGGATTCTCTTGCTCTGGAATAGGCGTCTTCGTCGAAGAACTCGGACGGATCCCGAAATTGGATGACCAGATCATCGGCCGGCTGCCCCGAGAAGTATTCGGTGACGACGTGCTCGCTGCCGATATGAGTGTCGTCCGAGAGATTACCCTGCCAACTGCTGTACGTGTGGTCGATGGGATGCCACCAGATGTATTTCTGTGTGTCGCAACGCCAGCGGACCCACCATTCGAGCATCTCGCCGGTGCAACCGTGCATATCCGTACGGACTGCGACGTGCAGCCCTCCAGATGGCAGTCGCTCGTATCCCATCTCCAATTGCAGAGGCTTCGGATCTAGTAGAGCGGTGACTTCTGACAGGTCCATTGATTCAGCTCCTCGGATCGAGTTTTTCCAACGAGCTGAAGGTATGAGCCAGATGTGCTGCGCGTCACCCCATTTGTCCCGGTTTCCGGGACTAAACGGTTACGCCCGAGAAGTCGACATCGGACGATGGCACGCATCACATCGACCGCCCGAATCGGGCTCACTGTCTGGAGAGACAACACATGCATCTCAATGCACCCGCGCGAACCGATGAACGTGGGGAGACTCGATCCCACCCCGCAGTCATCGGGTTGTGCATGGTTATCACCGTGATCGAGGGATTCAACCTGATCGTCTACGGATCTGTTATTCCGTTGCTGTTGGAAGACTCGTACCTGCGCATAACCGATCAACAAGCAGGGCTGGTCGGCGGGCTCGTCTATATCGGAGCCATCGCCGGATCTGTACTGGCCCCTCTCGCTGCCGAGCGCTCCGGTCGAAAGTGGGTTCTCATTGTTGCCATCGCACTGTTCGCTTTCGGAGCCGTGATCACCGGAGCGTCGATCAGCATCGTCATGCTCGCAGTGGGTCGATTTGTCACTGGATTCGGCGTGGGCGGCGCGCTCACCACCGCGATGACAGTCGCTCGCAACAGTGCGGCATCGTCACGGGCGTCGTTGGTCGTCACGATCACAATGGCAGGTATCCCACTCGGCGGCGTCGTCGCGTCACTGCTCGCGATTCCAGTGCTTCCTGCGCTCGGATGGCGCCCGATGTTCTTCATCGGTGCATGTACGGCTCTGGTGATCCTCGCCGCCGTCGTGATAATCGACATCCCGACCGACACTCCCCAGGAGGTGGCGGGGCGTTTATGGTCTGGTCGGCAAAAGATTGCCGCACTGTTCACCGGCCGCGGGTCCACAATCGCACTGGTTGTCGCGGTATGCGCAATCTCCAACATGGTTGCGTGGCAGGGACTCAACGTGTGGGCAGCGCAGTCGATTATTGACTTGGGGTACACGCTGAACACTGCTCTTGTGATCACCTTTACTCTGACCGGTGCCGCAGTAATCGGTTCCTTTGCCAGTGCGTGGGCGGCCGACCGCCGCGGGGCCTCAGTTGTAGCGGTAGCCACCAGCGCGTGCACGCTCGTCGGACTTCTCGGAATGGTCTATCTGCCGACATCGTTGACGGGGACCATGATTTGTGTGGCACTGATGGGCATCGGCGGCCATTCCACGATGAATCTGGTGCACACGACCACAGCCGATGTCTACCCGTTGCCTGCACGAGCAACTGCCCTTGGTTGGTCGAACGGGACATCATTCGTCGGGGCGTTCTTAGGCCCGGTAATCGGCGGTACCTCCATTGCGTCGGGTGGAGCCGTCGGATTGTTCAGTACGTTCGCGGGTGCCGCGGCAGTGTGCATGGTCGCGGTCTGTGCACTCTGTTTTGCAGACAGACGACTCAGACGGTAGGGATACCACTGATCACGAATCAGTTCCCGACCTCCCAGTAGGAGCCGGGAACTGATTCGCGCGATCTGCAGAAGTCACGGGAGCACACAGAAGAAGCTCTCAGACAGTCGCATTCAGAATTGCGCTCGCGACAAACCCAGATCCACCTGACTGTTCACCACTTTGAGACCTTCGACCGCGAGTTCCTTCTTCGCTTTGAACCGCCCGGACGGAATGACGATGGCGATCGCTTGAAGCGCGCCAGTCGGTCCGATCATTGCAGTAGCCACGGCGCAGATCCCTACGTCGTGCTCCTCGATGTCGACGGAGACGTGGGAGCGACGCACCTCCGCCAGTTCCGCCAGCAGCGCCGCCCGTTCGGTGATCGTCTTATCCGTAAATCGCGGTAGAACCGGTGACAACAACGCAACTGCCTGCTCCTCCGGCAACTGAGCAAGCATGGCCTTCCCGATACAACTCGCATGCAGCGAAAAGCTCTTGCCGACCTTGGTGACGCCTCTGAGCCTTTCCGGTGAGGCAATCTGATCGACGACGACAACCTCGCGACCACTGAAGATCGCCAACTCCACGTTCTCGTTGACGGTACGAGCCAACGTCGCCAGCTGAGATCGATTGGCCGAGAGGAGCCGTAGGTGAGCATTCATCCCGAACTTGAGTAAGCCGGGGCCCAAGATGTATCCGGATCTGTCCGGAACTCGGACCACGTACAACTCACGTTCGAGAGCTTGAATAACTCGGTGCACCGTCGAACGTGGAAGTCCGGTGCGGGTTGCGAGGTCTGTCAGCGTCATTGGCCAGCGACTCTCGGCGATCGAATCCAGAATCACCGTGGCCCTGCCTATGTTCGCCACGACTAACTCCTCGTCCAGGTCCTGGTTACCGCAAGTTCGATGATGCTCCAGTCTCGTTCGTCGACAACCATCGTGTATTCACCGAGGGTGTGCACCGAGGGATCGGGTTCGAACACCCACCGAGTGTAGTGCGCGTGAGCTTTCCACACTCGGGGGCCAGACCCGGCGAGCACCACGAGGTTGCTGACGTCATGGCGATGTGCGACAGGTGATTTCCACAATTCTGCGAAGAACTTCTCCGCATCGTCCGGATGATCGAAACCCGTCCCGGGGAAGCTAACCCGGGCAGAAGCCAGGAGCCCCACAGCACCGTCGACGTCTTTGCGGTCCGCAAAGTCGACGTACGTGTGAAGTAGGTTCGAAATCCAGTGTCTGGCCGAGACGACTCCCTGGAGCTGACTGCAGGTCACGATTCCGTCTGCTCTTGCCACTGTCGAACGTAGGAACGTCCGTAATCGTTGCCATGCGGAGTGCGCATCACCGTGTGAATATGGAAGGGCTGAGGAGTGTCGTAGTCGAGGAAGACACCGCAGTGGTGATCCAGTTCAGCTATCAAGACCGGGGATTGGATGCGGTAGTAGAAGACGTCTCCAGGGCGGTGCCCGCCGATCCAGCAGAACCATGTCCGGTCCAGGTGCTCTTCGATCTCGCGCAGACGAGCAGTCCGAGGTCCCGCGGGCAACAATGCCACGAACTGTTCGGCGATCGCGAGCACTAGTTGTCTGGCACGCGTGTCCATCTGATCGACGGGAATGCCTTCGAAGGGAATCACTCGGTTGTCCTGAAACGCTCCGGCGAGGTGCCGCTCATCCCCGGGGTGTACTCGCCCGGGAGGCATGGCCGGATCGTTCATCAGCCCGTATACAGTGGCCTCACGCCGCTGGTCGTCAGTGAGTGCGGCCATCAGTTCTATACCGAGTTCGATTCGACCAGTGAATGATTCGATGCCGGCGTGGGGACCATCGTCTATCTCGTTGGGTTCCGCGCCGAGAAAGACCGGACTCACAACCATCCGCCCGCCGATGATCAGACAGTTGACCGCGCAGTGGTGACCGTACAATTGCCATCCCCACGGCGAGAGGACACTCGGTTCACCGTACAGAGCGACGTTGTAACTGAATTCGTTGAGTATCGTCTCCAATCCGACAACCTCGCCGAGAAAACCATTGATCAACATCATGTTTCGGACGATTCGGAAACCTTCGGGGCTCAGCGAGGCCTCGACCAATCGCAAAGCCAACTGTCGAACACGTTGCGATTGGAACTCGAGTCGTACTCCGGTGTCGAACTGCATGAACTCGGGGTTCGCCCACGTCTGCCACTCGACAGCATCGATCGGATAACTGATCCTGGAGCGATCGACGTCACTCAACTCCGCAAGTAGATCTCTCGCAGCATCCACCATTTCATCCACCGGAGCCTCTTCACCGTGCGTGACGGCTGTCAAAGGGTAAAGCCCGTCCGTGATCGTGCCGTTTTCGGTGACTCCTCGAAATTCGTTGAGATATAGCGGCTTCCATCCCTCAACGAGATCACCGGTAAAGGTCCCAGGCCGCCTTGACACATCGCGATAGGCGTAGGGATCCAAACCTCGAACACTCGATAGTCGGCGATGGTCGTGAGGAAACAGATGTGAGCGGAACTCACCGGACATGAATCGTCCTTTCAGACTGGAGTGTTGTGCCGTACGACGGCCGCACGTACTGCAGCCACATCGCCGGCGGAGATTGCGTCGACAAGTTCGACGTGGATGTGAAACCTCTCGGTGCGGTAGCCCGCTGCGTCACGCTCGTTGTCGAACTCGGTGGCCGTGCCGTGCAGCGGGCCCAGAGTGCCGATATAGACCGATCGCGCAAGGTCATTGGGAACGATCGTCGCGATTCGCTCGTGCAAGGCCCAGTTCGCTCGGAGGAAGGTGTCCCAGTCGGGGGCGGATTCCATCCGCTTCAGGTGTGCCCCCAAGTCGGCGATGTCGGCCCGGCTTCGATGCCGAGCCGCAGCAGTGTCGATCAAGATTTCGAGGTGATCACGCAACTCGATGGCATCCGCGACGACCGAGGCCCCCTCGCTGACACTCAGCAACGTATGGCGCAAGCGAACCGCCGGGCTTTTCTCTGCGACAAATAAGCCGCCACCTCGCCCCTGGCGGATCTCCAGCACTCCCCGATCACGAAGCAGTCGAACCGCTTCGCTGACAGTCGAATATGCAAATCCGGTCTCGCCGCGAAGCGATTCCAGCGTGCCGATTGGCGCACCGGGCTCCAGGTTCTGCTCCCGAATCCGGCTGTCGATCGCCGCCGCCAACTGCTCGGCTCGGGTCCCCCTCCCCACCGCTTTGGACAGCACAGAAATCGGGTCACTCGGCGCAACAGAAATCCGGGGCATGCGTCCGCCTTGTCCATCTGGGGTGTCGTGAGGCATAGTCCTATGAAACCATAAACCTCCGAAGGTTTATAGGTTTAATTCGAACCTGAAAGGCAACTGATGAAAATCGTTGGGATTCAGCAACCCGATCGCGGAGTTCAGGTGGCTCAACTGTCCGAGGACGGCTCCCACGTGAGTGTCGTGTGCACTCTCGAAGAGTTCTGGTCGGATCCCGCCGGCAAGCTCGCGACGACTCCGACCGGGCCACACCTGCCGGTAGCCGACATCGAGTTCGTTCCACCGGTCCTGCCGGGCGCGAGGGTGGTCTGCATCGGACTGAACTATCTTGCCCACGTCGCAGAGGGGAGCTACCGCGCAGATCCTCTACCCGCCTATCCGACTCTGTTCGCCCGGTGGCCCAACTCCCTCACTGTCGGCGACACCGATGTCCCCGTTCCAGCCAACGAGCAGGGTCTCGACTGGGAAGGAGAGGGGGTCGCCTGGGTTGGGCAAAAGCTTGCCGACGCCACTCCCGACCAGGCCCTTGCAGCTGTCGTCGGATACTCGACGTTCAACGATCTCACCTGCAGGCGAGCACAGAAACTCACCTCGCAGTGGATACTCGGAAAGAACGGTGACCGATCCGGCCCACTAGGACCGATGGTTCCTGCGAGCGAAGTCGGCGACCTGCGCGACGGCCTGCGAATACAAACCCGCGTCAACGGCGAAATCGTTCAGGACGCCCGCACCGACGAAATGGTCTATACAGTCGGCGACACCCTCTCTCACATCTCTCAGACCTTCACACTGCACCCCGGCGATCTCCTCGCTACGGGCACACCGTCGGGAGTCGGCTACGCACGCTCACCCCAATGGCTACTACAACCAGGCGATCAGGTCGAGGTCGAAGTCGAAAAGCTTGGTACTCTTCGAAATACATTGGTATCCAGGAATACTCGATTCGAAGGCTGAGCAAGAACGAGGCACCATGTCACGAGAGCCATCAGTCCGAGATGGGCGATCCCCCAGATCGCCCTCGACAGACGCCAGAGTGCCAACCTTCGCCGACCTCACGGGTGACCGTCAATACTTTTCTGATTGCATTCGGAGAAGACAACTTTCGCAGTCGCTGCAGCGCCCGATGCAGGTCGAGTGAAACCTCGTCTGTCGTACGGGCAAGCGACGTTGCGGTCGCCTTTGTATCGAGCCCGACGATCAGCCGCAACACCAAGACATCGCGTTCGACAACCGGGAGCGTTGTCGGAGGCGGGAGCGATCCACCGCTGAACCCGTCGGATGCCGCCCGAGCAATCGCGATGCTTGTACTCGCGTACAGCACGCGTAGAAAAGGCTGATACGTCTCCGATCCGTCGCACACTGCCGTGAGAACGGCGACGCACGCGGCATCCGCGGCGGAATCGGAAACGGCCTGATCAAGCTCGGCGCGGCACCGCAGCACAACCATCGGACGAAACGCCGCATACAAACTGGCCATGGACTCACGGCTACCGCTCCGCGCCGCGGCGGCCAATACATCCAGCGAGCCTTCCTGCAACATGGGCTCACATCTCTCTTTCTCGACGGGACATTCGTTGTGCGGTCCGAGAGATCAGCTGGAACCGAACGGTCCCACGAAGTGGTTCCGGCGGATGGTCATGCCACGATCAATCCCCTGCCCGAAGGATTCTCGAGGCTCTCTCTCAGCCCTGAGGCACACCCCAGTGAAGTCCTGCATCCTTGCCGCCCACTGGCATTGACCTGGCAAATTCCTGGCAGGATGCTGATTCAAACCGAACGCCTTGCACTGCAGAATTTTTCGATCCGGTCAGCGTGTATTTGCTGCTCCAAGTCCGACCGTTCCGTTCCAGGCGACGAGGGGTCACACGGGCGTAGGGTCGAGAGAGTTCGGCTCAGTCGTCAAGAGCGGAAGGACACCCAGACAATGCGGAGCGATGGAGATACGTGGGACATCGTCAGTAGCGTCGGACTTACCGCGCTGGCAGTGGCAACGTTCCGAGCACTGGAGAGCACCCGTCCGGACGCGATCATCGAGGACAAGTTCGCATCGTGGTTCGTAGAAGCTGCAGCCGAGCCGCATTTCACAGCTCTTCTGAAAGATCCCACACTCCTCGAGGACACCCCCTTCGGCGGTTTCATGGGGTTGCGAACCAGGTTCTTCGACGAATTCTTCTCGTCGTCAACCGAATCCGGAGTAAGGCAGGCGGTAATCGTTGCAGCAGGGTTGGATTCGCGTGCGTACCGGCTGGATTGGAGCTCAGGATCGACGGTATTCGAAGTGGATCAGCCAAAGGTGCTGGAGTGCAAAGCCGAAGTGCTCGCGGCGCACGACGCCCAGCCGAAGACCAATAGACGCACTGTGCCTACTGATCTGCGAAACGACTGGCCGGCCGCACTCGAGGAGGCTGGTTTCGACCCGAACGAACCCACAGCCTGGTCGGCGGAAGGCCTGCTCGCCTATCTCCCCGGCCCGGCCCACGACGCCCTGTTCGAGCGGATCGACGAACTCTCGGCCACCGGTAGTCGCTTGGCGGTGAACGACTTTCCGGCCGGAACCGACCCGAGCAAGCTTGCGGCCATCAGATCCAAGTACTTCGCCAAGGACCCGTTCGGAGACCTGGACATTTCGCAACTGTTCTACAGCGACAAGCGATCCGATCCGGGCCAGTGGTTGGCTGAACACAATTGGACTGTCCGACGCTTCAGCTCGGTCGAGTTGGCAGAACTGTACGATCGCCGGATCCCCGAACTCCCCGAAGAAATCGCAGCGCTGTCAACGCAACCGTCCTTTTTGGCCGCGACCAAGAACTAGCTCTCGCAGTCATCACGAAAGTTCTTCGAGTGCAGCCTTTCTCCCATTTGTCCAGCTGCAAGGTGCGTGTCACCACTACACGCAGTTGACGGTACTCGAGGATGAACCGATTCAGTACCTCAGGCTGAGTATGTCTACACCTCAGACGGACGCGCGCCGAAGAAGATGCTGATGAAATAAGTCCATGAAACTCGAACACACACGCAGGAAAGGCCGCCCGCTCGCGCTGGTAGCACTTGCCTCCGCAGCGGTATTCGCCCTCGCCGCATGTACTTCCGGGACTGATTCCGCACAAACCTCTGAAAACAGCACAAAGACCTCCCCCACCGCGGCACCCACTACGGTCACGATCCCTGACAGCTCCGTCGGCAAGCAGATCACCTGGCTTCTCAGTGCGTTCAACACGAGCACGCCGTTGACCCAGGAAGAAATCGCCGAACACTTCGGGCCCACTGCACCCGTCGTCCTGACACCTCCGGACTTCGACTCCATCCGAGCCGGACAGCCTTGGACAACAGTGAAGTACAAGGGAGGCGACTCCGACGGCACAGTTTCCATCACCAGCACCACCGGCGGTGCGTTCGACGTCAACGTCGTCGTCGACGGCAACGGGCTGATCCTCGGAATGGCGATCACACCGACCAAGGACGTTCATGTGCCGGCCGCGTCTTGGCAAGAACTCGAGGCAGCTGTCAAAGCGCTTCCCGCGCCGACCAATCTGACCGTCACCGAGGTCACCGAAGGAAAGAACGCCGAAGTCTTCAGTGTCGGCGACACCTCACCACAGCCCACAGGGTCAACGATCAAGCTGTACGTTCTCGGCGCGGTCGCGACGGCCGTCCAGAACGGGACACTCTCCTGGGATCAGAAGCTCACCATCACCGACGACCTCAAATCGATGCCCGGCGGGACCATGCAGGACCTGCCATCGGGAACTGAAGTCACGGTCCGAGATACCGCTGGCAAGATGATCTCGATCAGCGACAACACCGCCACCGACATGCTGATCGCTGCTGTCGGGCGCGAGCAGGTAGAAGCCGAATTCGCCCCGATGGGCATGGCAAATACTTCGCTCAACATCCCGCTCAAGCCGACCCGCGCACTGTTCCAACTCGGCTGGGGGGACCAAGGCGCACAACGTATCGCTTGGCGCGACGGAACTCTGGACGAGCGTCGAGCGATACTCGCGGCACTACTTGGCGGCCTGGTGGACATCCCGGCGTCAGCATTCACCACCCCCGCATGGCCTTTCGACATCGATTGGTTCGCCTCGCCCGCCGACCTGCGTGCCGCGTTGGTCACGTTGCAAGAGAAGGCGAAGACCGAGAGCGGCGCACCGGTTCGAGACATTCTCGCCGAGGATCCGGCGCTCAGTGACGAGTCCGCGAAATGGTTCACTTACGGCGGATTCAAGGGCGGCAGTTCCATCGGGGTTCTCGCGGGTGCCTATTACGTGGAACACGACGATCGTGCCTGGGTTGTCACCATGCAAACTCATGGTGACGACGCTGCACTGGTTGCCGACCCGGCTCTGTACTTCGATCCGGTCGACGACGCGATGCTCTTGATCCAGAAGGATGCGACCAGCTAAAGCGCACTCCCCAACTCGAGCGCACGTCCCAACTCGCGCAAGTTTCACCGAAAGGCCCGTCCCGACAAAGGGATCCGTTGGGGCAGGCCCTTGTGATCGGTCAGGAAAGTACGACGCGCTCGAGCCTGTCGGCGATCGCTTTGCCGACGCCCCAGTCGAGTGCTGCACACCCGACCGACTTGAACACCGTGCGACCGTGACGCTCCACGCCGGATTCCATTACCGCGCCCAGTGATCGGAGGTCGGAGATGGGGAACTCTCGCTCGATTGCCGACCTGACTTCGCCCGATCCCTCCAGACATCCGGCTACGTCGTCGAGGACGGTGACCGTCGAAGCATTGATGAGCCCGGCAGGGAGTTCCGTCATCGACGGACGGAAGGATCCGACTGCATTGACGTGGACGTTTGCCGGCAGTGCTTCCAGGTCGAACAACGGTGACGTGGCGCCGGTCGCGCAACACACCACGTCAGCATTTCCGACGCATTCGTTTGCCGATCCTGCTACCGAGAGCCGGAGTCCTGGATGCCTCACTTTTGCTTCGTCGACAAAGCGTTGTGCATGCGCGAGAGTCCGGCTGTATACCGAAATCTCCTCGAATTCCCGTACTGCGCAGCAGGAATCAAGTTGTGTCGCGGCCTGGGCGCCGGAGCCGAGGATCGCCAGACGCCGGACCTTTTCGGGCGCCAGCACGTCCGTTGCCACACCGGAGACCGCACCGGTTCGCAGCGCGGTGAACCGGTGGGCCTCCACGCTGAACCGCGGAAGTCCGGTGGCTCCGTCGTACCAGAGCACAGTTCCTTCGATGCGCCTGCTTCCGTCGATGTCGTAGATCGTCAGCGTCTTGACAACGGCGTCTCGGGTGGTCCGATGCAGTGCGGACATCACGAGCAGCTGGCCGTCCGCCACGACCGTTCGCGGTGGTTGTTCGAGCCGCCCCTCGTGAAGTTCGGTGATGGCACTGGCCACCGCTGCGACGGCGACCCCGACGGGAATCAGCGAGTCGAGCCTGGCGAGGGCGATGTGTGGAGCCACTGCATGATCTTCGATTTCCATCGTTTTCCGATTCCGTTTCTCGGGGTGTACTTCAGGGCTAGTTCACTGAAATTCCTTGACATCCAATCGGTAAGGTATTACACCTAATGCATCCTCGCAAGGCTCCGTACGAACCCGCCGTTCCGAACGAACGGCCCGAAGGTGGATCTGATGGACAAGACAATGACGCGGTTCTCGAGGCGTACCGCTCTGGTGGGAACTGCAACTGCACTCGCACTGGTTCTCCGTGGTTGTTCAGGCGCAGCTCAAGACGCCGGCGCCTCGTCCGAGCCCGCCGGCGAGCCGCAGCGGGGCGGTGAACTGCGAGTTTCGATCGGCGCAGAACCGATTGCACCTGCGTTCGACATGGGAACAATGGCCGTCACCTCGGTGGGCACAGCATCGATCGCTACCCTCGCGTACAACGGTCTGGTCGACTTCAAGGACGGTCAACCGGTACCCGAACTCGCTACGTCCTGGAAGCAGACCTCCCCCACGCAGTACGTCTTCACCCTCCGCGATGGTGTGAAGTTCACTGACGGAACGCCGTTCGATGCCGAAGCAGTCAAATTCAATCTCGATCGATTGCTCGACCCGAATGGAACCGGTGCGAACCTGCCGCCGTCTTTGGAATCGGTTGAGGTCAGCGCACCCCATGAAGTAACCATGAATCTCTCGACCCCCGCCGGTGGATTTGTCGCCTCGTTGCGCCGTGGACGGGTGATGATGATGTCCCCAACCGCCGTGACGCAGTACGCCAAGACCGACCCGTTCAAAGCTTCGGTGGGCACCGGTCCGTACAAGTTCGAGGAGTACAAGACCGGTCAGTACATCAGGCTCGTCCGCAACGACGATTACTGGGCTGACGACAACTACCTGGATTCGATCAAGATCTCGATCCTTCCCGACCCGACCACCTCGATGCAGGCATTCGTCAACGGGGAACTCGATGTTCTCGGTGTGACACCGGCCCAACTCGCACAAGTCAAAAGCCGAGGCAACTCGGTCATCAAGACGTCGATCAGCAACACGTTCAACTACGTCAGTTTCAACCAGGCGGTCAAGCCTTTCGACAACGTCGACGTACGCCGCGGGTTCTCTGCAGCGATCAACCGTGACGGTATCGCACAGGGCATTTACCAGGGATACGCCGATCCGGCGAGCGGGCCCCTCAGCCCGAAAATCGGCGATGCCTACTCGGACCTCTCCGGTCTTGCCTCACAGACGTTTTCAACAGACAAGGCAAAGGAATTCCTGAAGAACGGAAACTTCGACCTCGGTACGACGGTTCCGTTCAGCACCTTCACCCAGACTCCGTTCTCGACAGAAGCCGATGCGGTTGCCGAACAGCTCCAGAACGTCGGCATCAAGGTCGACCTGAGCAAAGAGGAGTTCGGATCCTGGGCTCAGAAGACCTACACAGCAAAGAATTTCACGGTCATGAACAGCGGTCAGACCACGGCCACCGTCGATCCCGACGAGATTCTCTACCCCTTGTTCCACAGTAAGGGCGATCTGAACGCCTCTTCGATCAACGATCCCGAACTCGACAAACTGCTCGACGCTGCTCGCGCCGAACAGGATCCGCAGCAACGGGCACAGATGTACCAGCAGGCATCCAAGCTGATCGCGGACAATGCCTACGCAGCGTTCACCGTGTACCCGCAGAAGATCGCCGCAACCAGCCCATCGGTCGGCGGATACGAATTCACGGAGGGTGGCACCAATCCACTCTCGAGGGTTTGGCTCGCCAAGTGAGCGTGATCGAAGCGGTACCTGATTCCGACATGCCGCCGAAGGAGCGAGAGCCCGCGCCCTCGTCCGGCCGGCTGCGTCGAATCGCGCGCACCCTGTTGGTCAATGCCGCACAACTGGGAATCGTCGGACTCGCCGCAACATTCCTGATGTTCGTACTCCTTCGGACGATCCCCGGGGACCCCGCTCGCACAGTGAGCGGGCCGGGCGGGTCTGTCAGTCCTGAGCAGATCGCACGTATTCGTTCCGAACTCGGTCTCGACAAGCCGGTGGTGGTCCAGTATTTCGACTGGCTGTCCGCCGCCGCTCGCGGCGACCTCGGAAAGTCGTTGGTGCTCAACGACTCGGTGACGACCTTACTGTCCGACCGCATCGTCGTAACACTTCAACTGGGCATGTATGCGCTTGGCTTCGCATTGTTGGTCGCGGTACCACTGAGCGTCCTCGCTTCAAGGTTCACCAGCGATCGCGCGAACCGGAGTGTCCGACTGGTCGGAACGCTGGGTATCGCAGTACCCAGCTTCTGGTTGGCTCTCCTGTTGATCATCGCGTTCCAGAACGTCTTGCCGACGTTTGGATACTCGTCGATCAGTGACGGTATCGGTGCGCATTTCCAACACATGATTCTTCCGACCATCGCGCTGGGTGTCGGTATGTCGACTCTGCTCTTCGAGACCACGCGTGCATCCTTGATCGGCACACTCAACTCCGATTACGTCCGGACGGCAAGGTCATTCGGGATCCCCGAGCGTCGCGTTTACTCTCGATACGCACTACGGAACGCACTACTTCCCACTGTGACGATCGCCGGACTGGAGATGGGCGCGCTGATGGGCGGAGCACTCCTCGTCGAAAATGCTTTTGCCGTTCCCGGTATGGGCCGACTCCTCGTTCAATCCGTCTTGGCTCGCGACTACACAGTGGTGCAGGGTTGCATCCTCGTGCTGGTCATCGTTGTCGTATCTGTCAATCTTCTGATGGATGTCGTCTATTCCCTCATCGATCCCAGAGTCAGGACCGACAATGACTGAGTCATTCGGAGCTGCGCTTTCCCCGTCTTCCCCAATCGCGCCGAGCACCCGTCAGCGGCGTCGATTCACGGCCCGCATTCTCTCCTTGCCTGGTCAGAAGGTGGCATGGAGCATTCTGTTCGTACTGGTGTCGGCGGCCGTGCTCGCGCCTCTTCTCGCGCCGCACTCCCCCAACGTCCAAGATCTCACGTCGACTCTCGCCCCACCCAACGGTGAGCATCTCCTCGGCACCGATGATCTGGGTCGAGATCAGTTGAGCCGTCTACTGTTCGGACTCCGCACCTCACTCGCCATCAGTGCTGCAGTGACATTGGGCGTCATGATCATCGGGCTACCACTCGGAATGCTGGCAGGCTTCACCCGTGGAATTGCGAATACCGTCATTGCCCGGGTCATCGACGTCGGGCTGGCTTTGCCTTCATTGCTGCTCGCACTGGCGCTCATCGCCGCAATGGGAGCGGGGGTCACCAGTACGGTCATCGCTCTCGTTGCGGGCTACACGCCGTATCTCGCACGGGTTACACGCAGTGTCGTACTCAAGATTCGTGAAGAGGAATACATCGACAGCGCAGCCGTGAGCGGAGTTCCGACCTGGCGCATCATCGTTCGGCACGTCACGCCGAACATGATCGAATCAGTGTCGGTTCAGCTGACCCTGATCTTCGCCTTCACCGTTATCGCCGAAGCCGGGCTCAGCTTCGTCGGCCTCGGTATCCAGCCACCGACCTCGTCTCTGGGCAACATGCTCGCCCTCGGGTCGACCCACAGCATCGACCTGCCTTTGATGTCGATAGTCCCCGGATGCACCATCGCCCTCGTCGTCATCACTCTGCTGGTCTGTGGAGACGGCCTTCGCCACGCGCTCGACCCGAGGAGCAACCGATGACGATACCGCTGCTGTCGATCACGGATCTCCGTGTAGCACTGGCAGACAATCCCGCACTGCGACCAGTGGACGGAGTCAGCTTCCACATAAATTCGGGTGAGAGCGTCGCACTGGTCGGTGAGAGCGGCTGCGGCAAATCAGTGACGTCGTACTCCGTACTCGGCCTCCTCGAAGGCTCCCTAGCGGCACATGGAGAGATGGTCTTCGACGGCCGGCAATTCGACATGTCCGACCGTGGTGCGCTGGCCCCGCTTCGAGGCACCGACATTGCGATGATCCCCCAGGACCCCGGAACCTCGCTGAACCCAGTGGTGAGCATCGAACGACAACTCGGCGATCTCGTACGTATACATCACAAGGTCACCAAACGCATTGCAGCCAAACGAGTACGCGAACTGCTTGCCCGAGTCGGGATTCCGGCCCCGGATCGGGTCGCCGGTGCCTTTCCTTTCGAATTGTCCGGTGGGATGCGCCAACGTGTACTCATCGCAATGGCTCTGGCCTGCGAACCGACGATGCTCATCGCCGACGAGCCGACCACCGCATTGGACACAACAGTGCAAGCGCAGATCATGGATCTGTTGCACAGTCTCATCGAAGACGAGGGGATGTCCATGATGTTCATCTCGCACGATCTCGGGCTGGTTGCACAACACTGCAACCGGGCGTACGTGATGTACGCGGGCAAGATCGTCGAATCCGGATCCGTCGACAACGTACTGCGTGAACCGGAGCATCCGTACACGCACGCACTGGTCGACTGTTTGGAAAGCATGAACTCGGGTGCTCGGCGTTTGAAGACGGTACGAGGGATCGTGCCGCCGTTGTCTGACCGAAACCACGGTTGCCACTTCGCCCCACGCTGCGACCGTGCGGGCAACGAATGTCTTTCAGGCTCGCCCGAACTCGAAAGAAGTGGACACAATCTCGCGGCCTGTCTGCACCCGATGACCGGCTCACATCAGCGCGTCTTGGCAAGTGAGGTGGCTCGATGACCAAACACCAGTTAGTTTCCACACACGAAGTGGCCCGCTTGGAAGGGATCACCCATTCCTTCCGGACACGTCTGGGCGGCCGCGCCGTGCAGGCGCTTCGGGGCGTCGACCTGTCGATCCCGGCAGGGCGGTCTCTCGGACTGGTCGGTGAAAGCGGAAGCGGCAAGTCCACTCTCGGTCGAGTTGTGACCGGCCTGCTCGAGCCGTCCGGTGGCAACCTGGAAATACTGGGGCAGCGTGTCACCGGCAAGTCCTCTCGCAAGCGAACCCCGGGATCGGTGCAGATGATCTTCCAGAACCCGCGCGCATCGATAGATCCGAAGCTGCCGATCTGGCGTGCCGTCGCCGAACCACTACGCATAGGCGGGCATTCGGCGCGTCGCCAGGACGTCGACGATTTGCTCGACCGTGCCGGACTGAGCGCTTCGTACGGAGACATGTACGCACACCAACTTTCGGGTGGGCAGTGCCAGCGAGTGGCGATCGCACGCGCCGTCGCAGCGAAACCGAAACTCATCGTCGCCGACGAACCTGTCTCCGCCCTGGACGTTTCGGTGCAGGCGCAGATTCTCAACCTCCTCAAGGACATTCAAGAGGACTCCGGAACATCCTTCCTTTTCATCAGTCATGATCTTGGAGTCGTTCGATTCTTCTGCGACGAGGTTGCCGTCCTGTATCTGGGTCAGGTGCAGGAGTACGGTTCGACCGAGAGCATTCTGACCGACCCCGCACACCCGTACACACGCGCATTGGCCTCGGCATCGCCGACACTGTTCTCCGAAGCTGCGCGAGAGCGAATCATCCTCACCGGCGAGCCCCCGAAGCCTGACAACCCGCCGGGCGGCTGTGTCTTTCACGAGAGATGTCACCTACGCATCGGCGCGATCTGCGACACGGTTTCGCCCCCGACCTATTCCACGCCGTCAGGTGAGGCGCGTTGTCATCTTTACGCCCCGCCTAATTCCGCGAGTTCATGAACACGTCACTGCCTTGACCGAAACATTCTCCTTCACACCAACCCCCGGAACGGAATACCATGAGCACCAATCCCCTCAGGATCCTCGCCTCCATCGCCGACGTGTGTGACGACGCAAACGCCACCGTTGCGTTTCACGTCCGCAGCCTCGACGGAAACCTCGAAATCGGTTCCGGCGCCGATGCACGTTCGGTGACCGCCTCGACCTACAAAGTCCCCGTCATGCTCGAGGTCGCCGCCCAAGCATCCGAAGGACGCATACAACTGGCCGACCGAATCAAGGTCCCTGCAGACAGGCGCACCATCGGGCCCTCCGGGATTTCAGCGATGACGGACGACGTGGAAGTATCCATCCGGGACTTGGCCCTGCTCATGATGCAGGTCAGCGACAACACCGCCACTGACATTCTGCAAGAGATGGTAGGTACCGAGAACATCATGAGCCGACTCCGCGCGCTCGGATTGAACTCGACCTCCATCACCACCGATTGCGAAGGCATCATTTCGCTTGCTCTCCAGGAACTCTCGACCGATGAATACGCAACTTTGCAGAACACCTCCACCGGCAACCCGTTCGGGCTTCCCGAGGACGAGTTCGTCGCGGCCATCGCAGCAGGCGAGTCGTTGAACGCGCGCGGCGGTAACACCAGTACCCCTCGTGAGATGACCGAACTGCTCAGCCTCATCTGGACGGACAAGGCTGCAGACGCCGAAGCCTGCGCAGAAGTACGCCGAGTGATGGGCCTGCAGTTCGCGCCTCACCGCCTCTCCTCCGCGTACGTCGACGGACCGACGATCTCCGGCAAAACCGGCACGTTCCTTGCCGGGGTTCGCAACGAGGTGGGCGTCGTCGACTTCGGCGACGAGGATCTCTACGTTGTAGCGATCTTCCTGAGGGACAAGAACAACTACATGCGTAACAGCAAGGTGGACGCGGCAATCGGGAAGATCGCCGCACTTGCGATCGACAGCCTTCGGAACGCAAGCCGCGACGCCGCTGCGACGGCGGTAACAGCCTGATGAGCCCTACGCTCGGCGCACCCCCCTCGATGGCGGAGATGACGTGGACCCAGATGCAGGAGGCGATGAACGACGGGATCCGCAACGTCATCTTCGCGGTGGGAGCGACCGAACAACACGGCCCGCACCTGCCTCTGTCCACGGACACCCTGATCGGCACTGCCACTTCGCTTGCCGTCGCCACACGGATCGGGGCGACAATGGTGGCGCCCACCATCGCGTTCGGAGTTTCCCCGCACCACATGTCGTTTCCCGGAACGGTCTCTCTGCGCGAGGCGACGTTTCTCGACGTAGTCGAAGATTACGTTCGCAGTCTCGCCGCTCATGGGTTCGACAATATCCTCGTCATCTCGAGCCACGGCGGCAACTTCGAACCCCTCGCGCATCTGATCGAGAGAGTCGGACCCCGGATCGGCGAGACACGGATTCATGCGCACACCGATCTTCTCCAGTTGCTCGCAGCTTTCGAAGCAGTGGCTGAGGAGGATTCGATCTCTCCCGAGGCCTGCGGTTCTCATGCCGGCGATTTCGAAACATCGATAGTCCTCGCACTGCGACCCGACCTCGTCGACATGAACGCCGCCGAGCCCGGATTCCTTGGACGCTTCGACAAGGACACTGCCACCGCGTTGTTCGACGGCGGGACAAAAGCATTGTCGGTGAACGGTATCTTGGGCGACCCCGTCGCCGCACTGGAGTCACGCGGCGAACGGTACCTCGAATCACTGACCACCGTTGTCTCGGAGTACTTTCGTACCGAGATCGCCCAGCACGAGGGACGCAAAAGATGACTGTCGACGTACAGCGGGTGGTTCAGGCCGAACTCGACGCAATGGTCGCCGCAGACACCCAACTCGGCATCCAGGTTGCGGTGTACCAGCACGGTCAGTTGATCGTAGATGCCTGGTCCGGGCACACCGAACCCACTCGAATTGCGCCCGTCCGAAGTGACACCTTGTTCCCGATCTTCTCGTGCAGCAAAGGTCTCATGTATACGACGGTGCATCTGCTTGCCGAACGCGGCGAACTCGACTACGACGCACGGGTCAGCGACTATTGGCCGGAGTTTGGACAGAACGGCAAGGGAGAGGCGACTATTCGACAGGTCCTCGTCCACACGTCCGGAGTCCAGGACATAACACACGACTTTCACCTCGACAACTGGGACGGCACCTGCGCTCGCCTGGCCGAGTCCGAGGCGATGTGGACTCCGGGTAGCGAGACCGCGTACCGCGGACTGTCTTCCGGATTCGTTCTCGGCGAGGTAGCAAGTCGCGTGTACGGGAAGCCCTTCGGCCAGATCGTCGCCGAACTGATCTGCGAGCCTTTGGGTATCACGGATCTGTTCTTCGGCGTCCCTCCTTCGGTTAGGGACCGCATCGCGGTTCTCGCGAACGACGAATCAGTTCTGACCGGTCCCGCGTCGAGCCCTGATACTCGGATCATGGCGGAGCTCTTCAACACTCCGTCGATTCAGGCATCAGCTGTCCCTGCCGGAGGTGCCATCACCTCCGCTCGATCCTTGGCCAAACACTATGCGTCGTTGATCGGCGATGGTGTGGACGGAGTGCGTCTACTCCCGCCAGCGCGGACCACTCTGGCAACGACGCTGGAAACCGATGCGTACGATCAAACGCACAAGGCGCCGGTCCGCAAGGGTTTGGGTTATCTACTGGGCGACAAAGGGATTGCAATGGGCGGACGGTCGAATTCATTCGGCCACAGCGGGTTCGGCGGTTCGTACGGGTTTGCCGATCCGGACTACGGTTTGAGTTTCGCGCTCACGAAGAATCGACTGGTTGCCACGACGCCTCTCGAGGTGCCGGCCTCGGTCGTCCTGGCGAATACGGTACGAGAAGCTTTGTCCATCCCGAACGGTTGACCGCCCCGGACCGAGTCGTCACGAAGACAATCGACAAACGGAGAGTCTCACTATGCACGTTTATATTTCGGTGGACATGGAAGGCATCGCAGGAATTGCGACGCTCGACCAGATAGTTCGTGGAGGTCACGGATACCAACGTGCGCAAGCACTGATGACGGCCGAGGCCAACGCGGCAATCGCCGGAGCATTCGACGCGGGCGCGCAATCGGTGCTCGTCAACGACAGTCATGGAACGATGGACAATCTGCTGCACGCCGAACTGGATCCGCGGGCGCGGGTTCTGTTCGGATCGCCGAAACTGCAGTGCATGGCAGAGGGTCTCACCGCTGAACACGACGTGGCCCTTTTCGTCGGCTACCACGCTCCTGCGGGTGGTCCGGGTGTGCTGGCACATACGTTCTCGGCTCTGTTCACGGATGTTCGTCTCGACGGCAGGACCGTGTCGGAAAGCGATGTGAACTCGCTCTACGCGGCTACTCACGGCGTGCCGGTCGGCTTGGTCACTGGAGATGACGTGATCTGCGGGTTGGTCAGCGCTACGTCTCCTTCGACCGAAACCGTCGTGGTGAAGCAGGCGCACGGGTGGTCTGCTACCAACTCGCTTCCGCCGAGTCTGGCGTGCGCAGCCATTCGCGATGCATCCAGACGAGTTGTGCAACAGTGCGACTCGCTGAAGCCGACGGAGTTACGCGACGAGTGGGTCCTCGAAATCGTTCACCCGACAACAACTGCTGCGGAGATGGCGGAGGGTGTCCCCGGTTCTCGGCGAACGTCAGATCGAACCATCGAGCATCGCTTGAACACCGTCGACGACATCATCGGACTGATCACCGTCAACTATCAATTGGCATCTGCCGGCCTCCGCGGACAGATGACGATCGCCAACCGTCAGTAGAGGGCAAATTTCCATGAGAGTGACCGTTATCGGTGCCGGTTCGATCGGGTTGTGTTCGGCGCTGGCTTTGGCTGCCGAGGGAGCCGACGTGTGTGTAGTCGACGCGAGGGATGCGGGAACCGGCGCGTCGAGCCATAACGCCGGGTGGGTCGTCCCGAGCATGTCGGCCCCCGTCCCTGCCCCCGGAGTACTGACCCAATCGTTGAAGTGGATGCTGCGTCCTGACAGCCCGCTGTACATCAGCCCCAGCCGCGACCCTCGCCTTGCCTCCTTCTTGATTGCGATGCTTCGCAACTGCACCACAACGAGATTCGAATCCGGTCTGCGAAATCTGATGGCACTCAATCATCGGACTTTCGAGCTTTTCGACGAACTCGAGCGCACTGGGCTTCAGTTCGAAAACCACCGATCCGGATTGGTGCAGCTGTTTCGCACACAGAAGTCGCTCGACTCCCACGCCGAAGAAATGACGCTGGTGCGAGCACTCGGCGGTGACGAATTCGACGTACACACCAGTGCCCGAACGGCTCAGCTGATGCCGGGACTCTCGAGCTCGGTCGTCGGTGGGATCGTCTGTCCCCACGAGAGATTCCTCGACCCCGCAGCCTTCGTCGAAAGCTTGATCACACAATGCGAGAGCCTCGGGGTCGAGATCGTGGAAGGCACCGAACTCACACTGTCAGCAGACTCCGCCGGCAACGTGACAGCTTCTGGAGTAGAACGGCCGATGACGTCCGATCATTTTGTGGTCGCGGCGGGCACCTGGAGCGCCGATGTGGTGCGAGCACTCGGGTACACACTCCCCGTCCAATCCGGCAAAGGCTACGGTTTCGACGTTCCACCGATTTTCCCCGTCGGTACTCGGGCGTCGTATCTGTCGGAAGCCAAAGTTGCCGTCACGCCGTTGTCCGGTGCGACTCGACTGGCCGGCACCATGGGATTCGGAGGCCGAAGTGAACACATCGACAAGCGAAGGGCCGGAGGCATACTGACCTCGGCAGCCGACTATTTCGACACCTGGGAACCTCCGCAGAATGCAGTCCCGTGGACAGGGCTACGCCCGATGACACCCGACGGGATGCCCATCATCGGTCGCTTACCTCACCATCCGAATGTCACTGTCGCCACCGGCCACGCGATGCTCGGCATAACCCTCGGCCCCGTCACCGGAGAGTTGGTCGCTCGCAGCGTGTTCGGCCGAAGCTTCCCGGCCTATGCCGGCGTGTTCGGGCCAGACCGCTTCAGTCGGACTTTTCGGAGCGTCCGGCCCACAACCCGCTGACGTGGTGGAGGTGTGCAGTCATGACAGCTTCGGCCGCAACCGGATCTCGTGATTCCAACGCCTGCAGGAGTTGATCGTGCTCCCGAGCCGACCCGACCAAGTCCTTGCTGCCTGCAATGCCTTTCAGCCCGGACAGGCGAGTCTGATCGCGCAACTGCTCCACCACCTTGACCAGCCGTGCGTTACCCAGTGCAGCCAAAAGTTCCAGGTGGAAGTCCTTGTCCAGGGTCAGGAATGAGACCAGATCCCCCTCGGCCGCGGCGTTCTCGACGCGCTTGCTCAGCTTCCAGAGATCGGTGAGATCCAGCGGGGGTTCGAGCACGGCAACCTTCGCCATTGCAGGTGGCTCGAGCATCAGCCGGACTTCGACGATGTCCGCGAGTTCGTCATCCGTCAGTTCGACGATGCGAAAGCCGCGGTTCCTCACCATCTCGATGAGCCCTTGGCTCTTCAGATCGAGTAGAGCCTCACGCACCGGGGTGGGCGAGACCTCGAGTTGCGCTGCGATGTCGCCAATCGCGTAGAGCCGGCCGGACTCCAGTTCACCGCTCGAGATCCGGGCCCGAAGCAGTCTCGTGGCATCGCTGCGCAAGCTGGTCCGTGCCAGTGGTTGGAATACGGCACTCTGCTTTTCGTCGCGGATACTACGATCTGCGCTTGAACCGGCCGGCTGCTTCGTCCCCATACCTGCACCCTAATACTCATCGATGTCCAATATGTAATACCTAACATTTTATGTGACAAAGATCGTTCCAGCTCGCACCGATGTGCAAGCTGAGTCCGCCCCGGCCGAGATACCGAGCTCAGTTCCCGGCTGGGTTGACAGATCCGGCTGGGCTGACAGATGGGGTCCTGATACAAAGAAGCCGCTGCGCATCCAGTGTCATCCGGATGCACAGCGGCTTCGCTAAGTCTTAGCCCGTGGGGGTCTCGGTCTCGTCCGACGAGAATCCGTCGAAGAATGCGATGACCTTCTGAAGAAGTGCCGCGATGTCGAAATCTTCCAAGCTACCCATTGCGTTCGTCCTTTCGTTTAACACTGAGGATGAAACGTGCATCTTGCAATTTCCAATGTAAAGCATGAAAAGCATTATTTCTCGACCGCGCGACACTTCGGTCGCAAATACGCCACTCAGCAAGATATGGGCAAATCACCGGAAATAACAGCTCCCACCCGCAATATTTCAGTCTTCTGCAACCCGCTGAATTCCCCAATTAGCAAGTGGGTAAATCTTGAGAAAAATTTCCCGGCGCGTCGATCACGAAAGATATTCCTGGTGAAACTCTCAATCCAAGAACACAAAGACAGAGGAAGCTCCGACACAGCTGACACGCAGTTTTGCCCGCCTTCAAGAGTCGTCATCCACGCACATAGTGGACATTCGTCTGCGATAACGAACCGGTAGCAACACAATCCCAGGCACTTTCTCCCATCTTCTGACTTTTACCCATGACCACTGAAGATTTGCGCTGGTGAAACGCAATACCAGTTCGAAAGTTCCACAACTTCTCCGGATGCTGTGCACGCGATTAACTGATCAAATATCTGTTGACTCACCGAACCCACACACTCCGCCAGAACGCCACATCCGAATGCTGGACGTTAGTTTAGATGGGTTCGCATTCTCGGAATCTGCTCGATAACGGCGGCCCCACGGATAAAGCCGAGACTGCACCACCGCAGGCCGCCAGGTCATGATCCGCGACTCGGCGAAGGGCGTGCGGACAAGTCCACACGAGGGTGAAATAGGGGGTGAGACATGCCTTGGGGTCTCGTTTTACCGAGTCCGACACAGTACGTTTTCCCAGGCACGCCAGTCCCCAGATTCATACGGTGTGCAAGGACTCGTTGACGCTTCCGAGATGTTGGCAAGGCCGACCACAGGCCCCGTTCTCCCGACGAGAACGGGGCTTCCTCGGGTCGGTTTCCGCCTTCGACCGACCGGGTAGACGCGAGCATGGGCGCCACCTGCTCGACCGAATCCACCGCTGGCCGCCACGAATCGACGACCCCGACTGTCGGCGTCGAAGAAGAATTCATCCTCGTCGACCCGACCTCCTGGTTGCCGTCCACCGACAATGTTGCGGTTGCGGAAACCGCGTCGACACTGGGGTTGGATCTTCAGCTCGAGTTGTCCCGCTGCCAAGTCGAGACCAACTCTCCCGTGTGCCATGGCATCGACGAACTCCGAACCCACTTGATCGACATGCGTCGGCTCGCGGCAAAAGCTGCCGAGTTGAACGGCTGCAGGCTGTTGGCCGTCGGCGCACCGCTTTCGGGGCCTTCGCGTTTCGAGATCAGCGACTCGCCTCGCTACCGCCGGATGGGCGAACGCTTCGGCGCCCTCGCTGCCGAACAAAGCATCTGCGGTTGCCACATACATGTGGGCGTCGCTGATCAAGTACAGGCCGTGCAGGTCTGCAATCACGTGCGCATCTGGTTGCCCGCCTTGTTGGCACTGAGCGCCAATTCCCGTGTCCACCAAGGAGTCGACACCGACTTCGCGAGTTGGCGGGCGATCCAATGGTCCAGGTGGCCAGTCGCCGGGCCGCCGCCGTACTTCGAGACCACCGGGGACTTCGACACCGCGGTTGCGAAGATGGTGGATTGCGGCGTGATGCTCGACAAGCGGATGGCCTACTGGGATATCCGACCTTCCTGCCACCTACCGACCGTCGAGATCCGAGTCTGCGACGTTCAGCCGACAGCAGAGGATGCAGCGCTACTTGCAACCCTTGGACGAGCTCTGGTGGCAACTGCGTTACGCGCGATAGACCGGGGCATCGAGGCTCCGAACATTTCCCTCGA
Organism: Rhodococcus sp. EPR-134; assembly: GCF_001647205.1. NCBI lineage: Bacteria > Bacillati > Actinomycetota > Actinomycetes > Mycobacteriales > Nocardiaceae > Rhodococcus > Rhodococcus sp. EPR-134. Next base: position 10,081 of record NZ_LVCT01000314.1, on the reverse strand, counting down.
GAGCCTCCGCCTCGCAACCTGGGTGTCCGCGAAGGAAGGCGTCCTGGGAGCGTCGATCGATCCGATTACCTCACAAAGAATTTCAGCCACGGAACTGTTGCACCGGCTCCTGATCCATGTCCGTGACTCCCTCGACGAGGGAGGCGAGTACTCGAGCGTGGAGTCGGCGCTGCAGCTCAAGTCAGTCACAGGCAACGGCAGCGACTGGCAACAGCGAACGCTGCGCCAGGTCTGCCTTCGGGAACTGATTGCGCGTGCCGTTCAGCGCACCGTACCGACCGCGCCGACTGGCACGGATACGCACGACGAGCCGACAACGGATCAGAAGTAATGCCGCTGACCACCGATGGCGTGCCCGGCCGCGCCCAGCGCGTACAGGATGATTCCGATCACCAGCAAGACGACACCAATCGTCCACAGGATCGGAATGTTCACCACGAAACCGATTATCAGCAGGATCACGCCGAGGATGATCATCACAAGCTCCTTCAGTGCGTTCACTCGGGCGGATACGCCCGCCTCGAGCCGCATACACCGCGGATACCCGTCGGCAGAGCGTTTCATACCCACTCTGACCGGGTATTTCGCTGGGCACCATAATATTTGAAGAATCGAGCCCGCCATGATGAGAATTGTGACTCTGATCGTTCTGATCTGGCTGATAGTCGGGGCCGTCGCGGCCGGCCAACGCGGCTACTACAGCAGTTCGCCGACCAACTGCGCCGGCGTCGGGACCATCGCGCTCACGGTCATCGCGGGTCCGCTGAACTACTTCGGCGTCAACCCCAAAGTCACCGACTGCACGCTCCCCCAGCCCACCGAGTGAGCTGCCGGAAATCCACGCTAAACCGACTAGTCGTTACCCTGGAGGTGAGTCGACACACATCGAAGTGAGGGGCCACCATGACCACTGCACCAGATCGCACCCGAATCGAGTTCCCAGACATCAGCTCGCGTGCGTGGGAACACCCAGCCGATCGGGCTGCATTGGTGACGCTCCGGACGCTTCGGGGGTTCGACACTGTCCTGCGGACGCTGTCCGGACTGCTCCAAGAACGTCAGCACCGCCTCATGTACCTGGCCACGTCGGTGCGAGTCGACGAACGCCAGTTCAGCGACCTGAACGACCTGCGCCGTGACTGCGTCGACATCCTGCAGGCCGACGAGACACCCGAGCTGTTCGTACTCCAGACCCCGATGGTCAACGCCTTCACCATCGGCATGGACAAGCCGTTCATGGTGGTCACTACCGGCCTATTGGACGTGATGAACTACGAGGAACAGCGGTTCATCATCGGCCACGAACTTGGCCACGCGCTGTCCGGTCATGCTGTGTATCGGACCATCCTGATGCATTTGATGCGACTGGCCGGAACCATCGGATGGCTGCCCGTCGGCGGGTGGGCATTGCGCGCGATCATCGCCGCCCTCATGGAATGGCAGCGCAAGTCAGAACTGTCCGGTGATCGTGCCGGACTGTTGTGCGGGCAGGACGTACACACCGCGATTCGCGTCCAGATGAAATTGGCGGGCGGATCCCGAGTCAGTGAAATCGACATCGACGCGTTTCTTGCCCAGGCCGCCGAGTACGACGCCAGCGGCGACCTCCGCGACGGTGTACTCAAGCTCCTCAACATCGAACTGCTCTCTCACCCGTTCTCGGTGCTTCGCGCCGCCGAGCTCAAGAAGTGGGTGGACAGCGGAGACTACGCCGCGATTCTGCGCGGAAACTACCCCCGTCGCGGCGATGACGACGGAGCGAAGATCAGCGACGAGTTCAAGAATGCAGCCAAGACCTACAAGCAGAACTTCGACGAGTCGGAGGACCCTTTGATCCGCATGGTGCGCGACATCGGTAGCGGATTGGGCGGTGCGGTGGGCGCCGTGGGGAATGGCGTCGGCGATGTAGCGTCGGACATCAAGGAACGATTCACCCACTGGCGCAAGAGTTCCGACAGGTCGAAGGGCACTGACGACGCCGAGTAAGCAGAATCGGGACCTGCCGCCGAAGGCAGTCGGCGGCAGGTCCCGGGCTCTTGGCGTGAAGGTGATGCAGGCTTCCCTCTGCACCACCCTCACGTTCACAGACAGTACCAGCAGTCGAACAAACGTGCGAACTGAAAGCGGTCGTGTCGAATCACCGGTTGTCGGGTACGCGGCATAGGACCACTACAGAAGGGAGCCGACATGCATGCTGGGCGACTGAAGAAGGTCGGTTCGAGTGACGGCCCGTTTGCCTCCGTGTACTTCGAAGACGTCCGTAACCGGGAAGATGCGCGCGAGCGCTTCGAACTCGAATGGCGCTCGATGCGCAATCAACTCACGAAACAGGGAGCATCGGAATCGCTGATCGCACGACTGGACGAGGTGAAGGACAACCATCACGGCATCTCAGGTCGCGCCGGACGCGCGATCGTCGCCACTTCCGAGGCAGTGCTGATCGACGATATTCTGCTCGAACCTGCCGGCTCCACTATCGCGACCTTGGGCGAACTGCCCTACCTGATTCCACTGATCGCACACGGATACGACACCGAACCGTTCCTCATCGCCAAGGTCGACCACACTGGCGCGGACCTGTGCGTGCGCGATGCTCGCGGGCGTGACGTGTACGGCGAAACGGTAGACGGAGACGGCTTCCCGGTCCACAAGGCACACGTGGGCGGTCAGGAGCGATACACCGACAGCCAAAGCCTCGTGGAGGAGAATATCCGGAAGAACCTGACTCAGGCTGTGGAGCGCGCGGCGGCGCTCGCCCGTGAACACAAGGTCGCGCTGGTAGTTGTCATCGGAGAAGTACAATCCCGCAAAGCTTTTGCACAGCTTTTGCCGTCGACGCTACGGGTGGTGGACGTCGAAAAGGGTTCGCGTTCAGTCGGTTCGACACCCGCCGAGGTGTCCAAGTCGATTCGTGAACTGATCGACACGCAGCGACTGCGCAGAATGGATGTGGAAACCGAACGCTACGTCGCGGAGCAGGGCCGGGACTCCGGCCTCTCCATCGACGGGACCGCACGCGTCCTCGACGCCCTCGAACAGGGCAAGGTCGAGACGCTGCTGCTCACCGATCCTGACGACAAGGAAGTCACCAGTGGAGAGTTGATCGGGCCCGCCGATCGCGTACTCCCCTACATCGCAATCGGGACCGGCACCGAGTTGGTACAGATCGACGAACGCCTCGTTCTCGCCGACGGATACGGCGCGATACTTCGGCACCCTTGAACGCCGGAGCCTGCTGATCAGATTCGGTGGCGAGCACGTTCTATCGAGAAGCGTGCTTGCCCACCGAGTCCGGGAAACCATCGGCAATTGCTGCGACGAGTTCCAGATATGCCCGTGCCGTGCGCTTGTTCAACAACTTCAAGTCGATCGGACCGCCTTCGCCCAGGTGATCGTCGTAGGGCAACGTCTTGACCGCTCGCACTCCACGCTGAGCGAAAACGTCCTCGAGTTGATCGAGGTCGAGCGAAGACGAACCCGGCCGCGTCGAATTGATCGCCACGACCGACCTGCTCACCAGATCTGCGTATCCGTGCTTGGTCAGCCAACTGAGCGTTGCTGCAGCACTACGGGCACCATCCTGAGCTGTCGGGCTGACGACAACCAAGGCATCTGCTTCGTCGAGAATTCCGTACATGGCCGAGTGCATGATTCCGGTGCCACAGTCGGTGATGACGATGTTGTAATGCACCTCGAGAATTCGGAGAGTATCGAGGTAGTCCTGCTCGTTGAACGACTCCGAAGTTTCCGGATCTGCCTCACTCGCAAGGATTTCGAGTCGGCTGTCGCCTTGCGAGGTGTAGTAACGAACATCGCTGTACGTACGAATGTCACCGTCGGCCAACAGATCACGAACGGTCAGGTGATGTTCACGTCGTTCGCGATCAGCCAGAGTCCCCAGGTCGGGATTGGCGTCGATGGCTACGATTCGATCCCCACGGATCGATGCGAACGTCGAACCGACAGTTTTGGCCGCCGTGGTTTTCCCCACTCCACCCTTGAGTGAGATGAAAGCAATCTTGTACACGCCGCGCACCGTTCGGTTGGCACGGCGCACGAGAGCCTGGTGTTCGAGTTCGGCAGCCGACTGCCCGGTGTTGATCCGGCCCCCGGTGAGTTTGAACAACACACTGCCCAAACCGCGTTCGGGTGGACGCTTCGCCCGCTTGATGATGTCCAGGTCGTCGACGGAGGTCATAGGCCTGGGCGTCGAGGTCCGGAAATCGGTCGGCTCTTCACGACGTTGCTGGCGCATCCGCTGACTGGGCAACGGTTTTGCTGCAGGCTCGTCGAATTGTGGTGTGAAGGTGACGGTTCGAATCGACGTTGCATAGCCGTCGTCGGACGCGTCGAAATGGCCGTCGCCCTGAGTCGTTCCGGAGTTGTTCCCCAGGACTCCGTTATTCGAACCGTTGTTATCGCTGCGCACCGTTTTCCTAGGTCGAGTTCGGAATCATTTCGGACATAGCCTCTCGGACGCTATCACTCTGGCGGGCTTGCCGTTCTCTGCTCAATACCGTCGTGGCACAACAGACCGTTACACCCGCACTTCGATGACTTTGGTCCCCAAGCTTGTGCCGATCTCAGCAAATACGAACGTCGTAACGATATGCGGCACAGATATCTTCATCTGCCGCTAGAAACAGCCTTCCGCAATGTCAGGGCAAATCCCTTGGTAACAAACGAGAAAAGGGAGGGCGATCGCCTCGGCGATCGCCCTCCCTTCATGGACAAGTGTTCAGCTGCTGCAGAATTCCGAACTGCCGAGACTTCCGAAAATCGTCGACAGATCCACACTTCCGAACGAACTGCCCGTATCGCAGCCGTCGGCAGTGAGCGCGAAGTCGACACCGGTGACGTCATTCGTGCTCAGATTCACCGGAATTACTGCTGGATCGGCACCGCATCCGCTGCCGGGAACCACTTCTACGGAATAGCCGTCCTTGGCCGGCTTGTACTGAAAGAAGTAGTCACCGGAATCATCCGTCGTTGTCGTCGCGATTTGCGTGCCGGCATCGAGGAGATTCAACGTCACGTCAGACGCGCCGACCCCGTCAGCACCCGGACACCCAGTGACAGTTCCGACGATGCTGAACACCTTCACCAACTCGAAGTCGATCCCGGTCGCGTCGGACGTCGTCAGATCTACCGCCGTCCTGTCGGGTACGGATCCGCATCCAGCCGGCGAGTATGGACTGACCGTGTAATTGCCCGGAGGAACGTTCGTGATCGTGTATCCGCCACCCACCCCGACAGTGGCCGAGGATATCTGCGTCGAGCCATCCCATACGACCATCCATATCCCGACCGGATCGCCAGTATCGCTACACGAGTTGACAAGGGTGCCCGACACGGAGCGTGTGACCGGGTCCGCCGAGGCCACCGAAGACAGGAAGAGACCGAACGCACCCATCAGGGCGAATATCGCAAAGAATCGACGCCTCATGAAACTCTCCTATGTGTTTGCCCTGCCGTCGACCCGTTGCCGGCGACCAGAGCCAAGTCTGGCACCGGAAAATGACCGTCACGTTTGTTTCACCCGGTCCTCGGCAAAGTTTGGCGAATCGGACAAATCCCCCACCTAATGCGTTCGTCGGTCGGCCACCGAAACGATCCCGACCGATCACCTACTAAGCCCGGTAGTAGGCGCCTGTATCCTTTCGCGTATGACGCCGGGTCCGAAAGATGTCGCGCAGCTGCGCGGTGCTTTCGTGGGCGGCACCTCCGGCGCGGTTTCCGTCGCAGCCCACGCGCTCGGTGGCGGCGGCATGGCCCCGTCCGAAAGCGCTGTCGTGTTGCTGATCCTCGCCTGCGCGAGCGTCGGCGCGGTGGTCACGTCCATCGACACCCGTCGCTCCCCCGCGCTCTTGCTCGCCCTCATGCTCGCTGCGGGTCAGGCCATCGGTCACGCGACGTTGACCATCGCTTCGGATCATCAACACGGCCTGCTCCTGTCCCTTCCGATGCTCGCAGCACACATCGCTGCCGTCGGAGTGTGCGCAGTGCTGATCCGCGGCGCAGAACGCGGATACGTCGTGGCCGCATCGACGGTAGCGGCAATCGTCGCCGTTCTATTGCGCCCGTGGGCAGCTGAACCGTCACCGTTCGCTGCACGTACTCGATACCGCGCCAAAGTTGTTCTACGTCAACTTCTCACCTCAGGCCTGGGCACTCGCGGCCCACCGGCATTCGTGTAACTCACCTCCCCTTTCCTTTCACGCACGTGATTACGTGCGCCACTTTGCTGTGCGCCTTTATTAACCGCCCGCGGTTAACAAAGGCGCACAGCGGGATCGAGTACACGCATGTCCGCACCCGAATTGGAGCGCGCACAAACGCGCGCGTCCAACGACAGTTCTCCCCCGAAGAAGCAGGTTGGCGGGGCCAGACCACTGATCCTGCGTCTGCACTTCTACGCCGGCGTCCTGATCGGACCGTTCATCCTCATCGCCGCATTGAGCGGCGGCCTCTACGCGATGGCACCCACCATCGAGAAGTTCGTTTACAGCGACTACCTCCAGACCGACACCACCGGACAGATCGCGTCACTGAACGACCAGATCCGTTCCGCTCAGCAGTACCGCCCCGACTTGACGGTCTCGGCAGTACGTCCGTCCCCTGCTGCCGGCGAAACCACCCGAGTCCTGTTCACCGATCCGTCACTGGGCGAATCGGAGAGACTCGCCGTCTTCGTCGATCCGGTGCTCGCACAGCCGGTCGGCGAGCTGGCGGTCTACGGAAGCAGTGGTTCGCTGCCGCTGCGAACCTGGATCTCCCAACTGCATCGCCACCTTCATCTCGGCGAACCCGGCCGCCTCTACAGCGAATTGGCCGCGTCGTGGATGTGGGTGGTCGCACTCGGCGGTGTCTACCTCTGGTTCCGTCGTTACCGCACCGCCCGGAACGCTCGACTGCTCACGATCGACCGAGCATCCACCGGACGAAGCCGGACCCTGAACTGGCACGGTGTCGTCGGCATCTGGATAGCAGTTGCATTGGTCTTCCTCTCGGCGACCGGCCTCACGTGGTCGACCTACGCCGGAGAGAACGTCAGCAATCTGAGAACCGCGTTGAGTTGGACGACGCCCTCAGTTGTGAAAACTCTCGGCGACGCTCCCCCTCCGGCGACAGGCGGGCACGAGGGTCACGACATGGCCCCCGCCGCCACCGGCACGCTGACGGACACCAACGTCGGACGCGTCGACACCGTCCTCGGTATCGCCAGGTACAACGGGATCACCGGTCCTGTCGAAGTATCGATACCCGCGAACGCCGAGACGGCGTTCACCGTCGCCCAGACACGTCAGCCCTGGGTGTACAGCAACAACACCATCGCAATCGACGGAGCGACGCAAAAGGTCACCGACGAGTTGTGGTTCTCGGATTGGCCACTCGCAGCCAAACTTTCGGCCTGGGGAATCCAACTCCACATGGGCCTGCTGTTCGGTCTTGCCAACCAGATCGCACTCGCCGCACTGGCACTCGCACTGGTCAGCGTGGTCATTCGGGGCTACATCATGTGGTGGCGCCGACGCCCCACTCGTGGCTCCGACTGGGCAGTCGGCCGGGTTCCTGCCCGCGGCGGAATCCGCAACCTCTCCCCGGTCGGCCTCGTTGCTCTCGTCGCGATCACGGCGTTGGTCGGCTGGTTCGTTCCGCTACTCGGCATCAGCCTTCTCGCATTCCTGCTGATCGACCTGTGCATTGCGGCGTTCAAACGCCGTGCCACCACCTGACACTTCACGAATTACGGAGACACACATGACTGTTCGCACAAAGATATTCGCAGCTGTTGCACTGTCCGCAGCTCTCGCCCTGACCGGCTGTTCTTCCAACTCCGACAAGGAAACCGAAGCTGCACAATCCATCACAGTTCAGGATCAATGGGTCAAGGCCGCGCCGGAAGGAATGAGCGCGGCGTTCGCCGAACTCGTCAACTCCAGTGACAAGGACGTACGCGTGGTCTCGGCCACCAGCCCCGCGTCGTCTCGACTCGAACTGCACGAAGTCGTGACCGGCGACGGCGGAACGATGACGATGCGTCCCAAGGACGGCGGTTTCCTGGTCCCTGCCAACGGGTCCGCCTCCCTCACCCCGGGCGGTGACCACCTCATGTTCATGGACCTGTCCGCGCCGCTGCTCCCAGGCGCAGAAACCGACCTCACCTTGATCTACGACGACGGTTCCAGCACCACGTTCACAGCCCAGATTCGCGACTTCTCCGGTAATCAGGAGAACTACGACCCGAATCACGGTGGCTGAGAACACGAACCCGCCCAGCCGAGCAGTCAGTCGGCGGCGCCTTCTCGGAGGAGGCGCCGCCGCGCTCGGCGTGGCGGGAATAACCTGGGGCGCAACCACAGTGGTCGAGCGCAGCGAACAGGAGCAGCAAGCAGGCAAGCTGGTGGAACCGTTCTACGGAGTCCACCAAGCCGGCATCGACACCACGCCGCAAGCGCACGGCACCTTCATCGGGTTCGACCTCTTGCCTGGAACCGATCGAGCAGTCGTCGTCGGAATCATGAAGATGTGGTCCGAGGATGCGTCACGGCTCACCGCGGGCAACCCGGCGTTGGCGGACACCGAACGGGAACTGGCTGTGGATCCGGCACGCTTGACAGTGACCGTCGGCTACGGCCCTGGCCTGTTCACCAAGCTGGGATTGCAAGCACGTCAACCGGACTGGTTCGAGCCGTTGCCGAGCTACGCGATCGACCGACTTGACGATCGATGGGGCGGATCGGACCTGTTGCTGCAGATTTGTGGCGACGATCCGGTGACCATTGCTCATGCTGTGCGAGTTCTGACCAAGAACGTCCGATCACTGACAACCATCCGGTGGACGCAAAAGGGATTCCGCAACGCTCGCGGCACCACGCCTGAGGGAACCACGATGCGCAATCTCATGGGCCAAGTGGACGGGACCGTCAATCCTGCTCCGGGAACAGTGGATTTCGATTCACTGATCTGGCACGACGGCGCGGGTCAGTCGTGGCTGGCGGGCGGAACCTCGTTGGTACTGCGACGCATTCGCATGGAAATGGATACCTGGGACGAACTCGACCGTTCGGGGCGCGAACTCACGATGGGGCGCACGTTGTCCAATGGCGCTCCGCTCAACGGAACCAACGAATTCGACGAAGCGGATTTCACACTCACGGACAAGTTCGGGATTCCGGTGATCCCGCCAGGATCACACATCGCGCGAGCCCACCAGACGCATGAGAAGGAGCAGTTCTTCCGTCGGGCATACAACTACGACGACGCACCCGAGAGCGGGCAGACCTCGAATTCGGGATTGATCTTCGCAGCATTCCAACGGGACATCGCCGAGCAATATCTACCGGTCCAACAGCGATTGAGTGACTTCGACGCACTCAACGAGTGGACGACGCCGATCGGTTCTGCGGTGTATCTCATTCCGCCGGGATGCACCGAGAACGACTATCTGGGAAGCGGATTGCTCGGCTGACAACCCCCGGGCAACGATATTGTGGGGGCTGGATCCGAACGGATCCCGCCCCCACAATTCCTTCTACCTGAAGTTGTTGCGTTACTTGGACTTACGAGGTCCCGGCATGACCGCACCTGGACGGGCGGTAGTCAACCTCGTGACCCAACCACTGACGGGCCACTTCTTCAGTCCGACGTTGTGTGGGGTGACCTCGGTTCCGACGTACTTGGCAGCAAGCTCGTCGTCGACGGTTCCGTTGAACCGCCACAGTTGGCTTCCGTCGGCATTGCGGGTGGACACCTCCCATGACTGAGCACGGAAGGCACCACGAATGATGCTGTCGGCAAACACCAGAACGGGAATTCCGATCTCGGCACGAACAGCCGCACCGGCAGACCACTCGGCGCGCGCGAGTTCGTAGATCTCTTCCGGCGTTGCTCCCGGACGGGCGGAGGCCGGTACGTGGAGGACGATGCTCGGCGTCGGGAGTTCCGGCGCGGGATCAGCCGAGTAGCGCAATGCGAGTTCCTCGACGCGGGTCGCTCGGGCGTCCTTGTCCGAGGTATCGCCTGCGAGATTGGTCAGACCCTCTCCCGCGTCGGTGATCCGCAAGGCTTCCACGATGCC
>NZ_LVCT01000313.1:0-4794 GCF_001647205.1 Rhodococcus sp. EPR-134 | reverse complement strand
TCGCGGATCCGAGCGATCTTGGCTGCCGTCACAGCACCATTCGACTCGGCCGGAGCGTCCGCTCCTTCGAGGTTCGCGAGTTCACCGAGCGCTTCGAACACCGGCGCGAATACTTGATTTCCCGTGCCGTGCCCGACATGGAACACCTGGTCGTTACGCGGGTCACGCAAAGCAAAGACATACTGCCCCAGCCTCTTCCCGACCTTCTCGGAGAACGGCTGCGGAGCGGGCTTCCTGACGACGACCTCGGTGGACAGAGTGCGCATCACGGCCAGACGTAGTGCGTCTGGCACGCTGGTGGAACCGGCAGCACCGGAAAAGATTGCCGCCGAAGCAGCGCTGATCGAGGTGAACGTGCGGCCGACTTGCTTCTCGAGAGAGGCAGAGACCGTACCGACCGCAGTCAGTTTTGCATCGAGGGTGCCGTCACCCTCGACAAGGAACTCCTTGATCAACGGAGCAACGAGCAAGGTGGAGCCGATAGCGCGAGGAACTGTCCAGACAATAGCCATGCCACGAGCCTAGGCGATCACCTCGAGGCGCGAGGCGAACGCGACTCAGCCCGCCGCTGCCGGCCCGGCCAGTCCCTGCACAAGTAGGTTCCAGGCCGAGTGCGCGACTTCTTTTCGCGAGCTCTCGGCAGTCCGTTCCATGATCGCGGCGAACATCGCGATCGCCAGAATCACGTCCTCAGCAGTCACGGACTCGCGTATCTTCCCAGCTCGACGCGCCTCCTCGAGGCGTCCTTCGAGGAGATCGGTCAGGCGGGTGCCTGCCGAATTCAGTCGTGAGTCGCCGAAGGAGACGGGCTTGATGACCTCCACGAACACGATGGAGGTGGTGATCTGGTCTACCAACAATCGAAAAAGATCGTCGAGAGTCGAATCCGGATCGGCAGCCATATCTTGCAGCTCGACGATGTTCTCGTCGAACACCGCGAGTGCGAGGCTTTCGCGAGTGGGAAAGTGCCGGTAGAGGCTGCCCTGACCGACGCCGGCCGTGCGGGCGATCAGGCTGAGCGGAGCAGCAAAACCCTGAGTGGCGAACACCTCACGAGCTGCTGAGACGAGTGCCGCACGATTGCGCGCCGCATCTCTCGGCCCTCTGTTGAGAGATCCGCTATTGACGCGGCCAGACGATGTCACGCACACTACGATACCAACCGGACAGCATTGTCCGGTTGGTTGCGGCCCGACACCGGTTCACACCCCGACCCGATCGTCGTGAGCGCTCGAACACGCGCCTGCCCTCCGTGCTGCCTGTCCGTGAGATACGTCTGCCCGTGAGATACGAAAGGCAATCCCGCACCGGGAGTTGGACTCGATGAAATCGTTCACGACCATCAGAACCAGATCTGCCATCGCACTCGTCGCCTTGATCACCGTCCTTCCCGTGTGCGTCGCGTCGGCTGAGCCCGCCACTGCCCCGGGCTCGATCCACGAGAACCCGGGTGTCGCTTCCACCGCCGCAAGCCGCGCCGAATGCGGCCCGGGATCGATGCCCGAGACCGGGTTGCAGGGTGATGTTCCGGCCGAGGACCGAAACAGCGGACGCAGCCGAGACGGCTACAGCTGCAACATGTCTCAGATCGGCGGCTACTCGGGTCGCGGCGGCGGGATCACGTCCACCAACTTCGAACACTGCTCGTACGTCGGCAGTTTCTTCCCCGGGAACCTCCTGGGCCCCGCCCAGGGCGTCCAAGTTCTCGACGTATCGGATCCTGCCAATCCTGCTCTCACCGCCACGCTGACCGAACCCGCGATGCTGGCCGGAACGTGGGAGAGCCTCAAGGTCAACACCGCGCGAAAGCTGCTGGTGGGCACGGGCGTTCCGCTCTTGACCGGCGTCGGCCTGATGTCGGTCTACGACATCTCCGATTGCGCGCACCCGAAACTACTCAACCCCGGACCAGGAACCGATCTGGGGATGCTGCTGCCCATCACCAATCACGAGGGAGGATTTTCACCGGACGGGAACACCTACTGGTCTTCCGGCACCGCTCCCGGCGTGGTGAGCGCCGTCGATCTCACCGATCCCGCCAACCCACGCGTCGTCTGGCAGGACCTCATCGGGTTGTCGACGCACGGATTCGGAATCAGTCCCGACGGAAATCGCATGTACTTGTCGAACAATCTCGGCGGAATACATGTCCTCGATATCAGTGAAGTTCAGCGCCGCGTCCCGAATCCTCGGGTGCGCCAACTGTCCCAGCTCTCGTGGACCGACGGTTGGGCCACCCAACACAGCATTCCGGTCACCTACGACGGTTCGCCGTACCTGTTCACCGTCGACGAAGGTGGTTCCGGCGGAGTCAAATTGATCGACGTCTCCGATGACGACGAACCGTCGGTCGTCAATTCGGTGAAGCTCGAAATCAATCTGCCGGAGAATCAAGACGCTGCGCTGGCGTCCGCGGCCGGTGGATCGCTGTTCGCGTACGAATCTCACTACTGTTCGGCAGATCGCCCGGTCGACCCGACTGCGCTCGCATGTGGATGGATCTCGAGCGGGATTCGGGTCTTCGATGTTCGAGATCCCTTCGACGTCCACGAAATTGCGTACTTCAATCCACCTGCTCGGACCGGTGACAATCTCGAACTCGCCAACTCGCCACACGCTCTCGCGTCGCTCATCGGGGTACCCGTTCTCAGCACCCCGGCAATCGCGCAGTCGATCGCGCAGGGCCAGTTCGACCCCGGCCAAGCACTGAGTTCGCGGTCGGGCATGGTCGCTCTCGGCGACATCTCGACCGATTGGTGCTTCTCCCCGCCCGAATGGCGCGGGACCACGTTGTGGGCGACGTGCGCCGACAACGGCTTTGTTGCCATGCAACTCGAAAACGGTGTCTACACACCACCCGCCGACCAGAAGACGACCGTGGGATCATGACGGCGCCGCGATCGGTCAAAGCCGTCGCACTCGTGGCCGCGGCACTGATGCTGCTCGTACTCGGCGCAGCATTACGTCCCCTGTTCGCACCCGAGAACCACACGCAGAGAGCTGTTCTGAGCGAAACCGAAATCGGATTCGTGCACGACATGGCGGCCCACCATCAACAGGCCCTCTTCATTCTCGCGCGTCTGAGTCCCGATGTGGACCCGGCGGTGACGAGACTGGCCCAGCAGATCGACGATGTTCAACGAACGGAAATCGGTGTCATGCTCGGTTGGCTGAGGTTGGCCGGTGTCCCGCCGAATAGTAGAACGCCGATGGCGTGGATGGAGGCGTCGCCGAGCGGCGCCGGCGACTCTCGTCATCACCCGGCAACGCTGGACACCGAGACCGACTCCATGCCGGGTATGGCTACGACCGAAGAACTCGAGAAACTGAGCAGCGCTCGCGGGCTCGACGCCGAGGTCCTTTTCCTTCAACTGATGGAACGCCACCACCGTGGCGGGATCGCCATGGCGCAGGCCGCCGATGCCCTGCTCGAGAGCGGGCCGGTGAAACAGTCCGCCCGCGACATGATCAACACCCAGAGTCAGGAATCCGGGCTGATGACACTGATGCTCGAACAACGTGGGGCACAACCACTGCACTGACCCGCACGTCCAGTGACTACCATAGGTGTCGACCTGCGAACTACAGAAGGAATCGACACTTCATCATGACCCTGCTTGTTCGCGGAATCGATTGGTCGAACCCGACAGCACCGCGGATCCGATGCGTCGACGACACCACTGCTGCTACGACCTTCTTCACTCACGACTCGGTGCTGCGATTCTCCGTCGACGAGACGAAGGGCCGCCGCTGCCTCGGCTGGCGAGATCTCACCGCCGAAGGTCCAGGACACTCGCCGTGCGACCGCGGGGCGACGGTCACCGCAGGACGCCAATGCGACCGATGCCGAAATCGTGAGGGGTTCACCACGGTTCATCAGGCACACGTCAGCGGCGCGCACATTCATCCGAATGTGCGTACCTACCTCGCACAACCACAATGGCTCTACGTCGACGTATTCGCCGGCGGCCAGATGAAGGTGGGGACGGCGTCCGAGTTCCGCAAGCATCCGCGAGTCGCCGAACAAGGGGCAGTCTGCGCATTGTTCGTAGCGCGGTCGACGGACGGTTACAGCATTCGCGCCCTCGAAGCCCGAGTTTCGGAGCACTTCCACTTGAGCCAGGCAATACGTACGTCTCGGAAGATCGAAGCGTTGACAGGTCCCTTGGATCGAGAGAAACTACGAAAGTCGTTGCACCACTTCGTATCGTCGATCAAAGACGAGCTGAATGACATCGGATCGGACATCGACGGAATCGAGATCCTGGAGGCTCCCGAAGAATGGACGGCGCCGGCGTGCGCTGACGTGGTCTTCGATGCGGCACCGTTGATCGCGTATCCGCACACTTTCGAGTCCGGGGAACATTCCTTGTATCTGGAGGGCCTTGCCGGTTCGATCGCCTCGCTGCGGATCGACCCCGACTCTGAATCGCCACGCTTTGTCGCGGACGTGTCCGGACTGGTCGGTCGAACCATCACCGTCGGCGAGTTCGAGTCCCCTGGCGTGGCGATTCAGGAATCGTTGTTCTGAAAGTAGGTCAGCAACTTCCCGCGGTCGCTGCGGCGAATCCGCGAGTGACCTCGGCCTGCTCGTCGGCAGACAGGCTCGACCATTCGGGATAAGCCTGGATGGAGGTCAGCATGTCGTTTGCCAATGATTCACGCGTCATGCCCATTTCCTCTCCGGACTCGTCGATGGCCGGCTGGTATGCGTCGAGGTACCGGAGAACGTCGGAGCACGCCTGCGCGTAGGTCCGTGGCAGCGCCGAACTCACATTCGGGTCGGACGGGACC
>NZ_LVCT01000312.1:0-3020 GCF_001647205.1 Rhodococcus sp. EPR-134 | reverse complement strand
GGTCGCCGAAGCAGAGGAAGTGAGTGTTCCGACCTCGGTCGGCTTGTCTCCGTCAGAACCGCAGGCAACCAGCGCCACCAGCGAGCAGGCACCGATGAACCCGGTGATCGTTTTCTTCATCCCTCAAGGATGCCAGAGGGCCACTGGCGCTCGAACGGACCGGCGTCGCCCGTCAGCGCCAATTGCCCGAGCATCCTGCCGAATCCGAGCGCCTCGCCCTCCCGACTGCGGGATTGGACTGTATGCCCCGTTCGCGAACCCATGCTACGGTGACTTAACTGCAAAATAACTACGGGTGGGATTGTCCGGTCTGCCGCGTTCATCCGGAACGCTCCGATCGGAAATAGTTCGTCTATAAGGGGCTGGAACGAGTGGGACTTTTTCGTCGACGAGGTTCCCGCGAGGAAGACGACGATCGCGGGCAAAACCTCGATCGCAGCGACCCCGGGTACGCCGCCTGGTTCGCGAACGTCGCCGACGCGGGTGGTCAGCCGATTCCGTACAAGCGACCGCTGACCGCACCGGTGTATCCGCAACTCCAGCCGCCGGCCCCGGACTACGAGACGGATACGAGACGGCCACTCAACGCACCCGCCGGAGACGGCTGGCTACCCGCAGACCGCATCGACGAATTCGAGTCGTCGAATGGCCGCCCATCTGCACCGAACGGAACGAGCCCACAAATCTCCCAAACTGAAAAGTTGCCGCCCGACCCACTCCCGACGCCGCAACCAACGATTCCACCTCGAAATGTACCGATGACTTCACCACCGAAGCATCACCTGGAGTCGCCCCGCGCGACTCGGCCCTACCAAGGAGAAGCAATGAGCAACATCGACAAGATCCTCGGCGAATTGATGCGCATCGACGGTGCCAGCGGTGCAGCCGTCGTCGACGCCGACAGCGGAATGGTTCTCGGCATGAGCGGCAACCCGTCATTCAGCCTCGAGTACGCCGGCGCCGGCAACTCCGAGGTTGTGCGAGCAAAGCTCCGCACGATGAGTAACTTGGGGATTACCGACACCCTGGAAGACATCCTGATCACCCTGAGCAACCAGTACCACCTCATTCGCGTCCTCGAGACGCCCGGACTGTCGACGCTGTTCGTGTACCTCGTTTTGGACCGTGCGCGTGCGAACCTGGCGCTGGCCCGCCACAAGCTGGGCGAACAGACCCCCAAGATCGAGATCTGACGCTTCCACTCCTTTCCCGACAATGCCCGGTCCTCGCCAACGGCGAGGTCCGGGCATTGTTCGTTCCGAACACTCGATTGGTGAACCTCGCGCCGGCGCCGATACTGGGACCGTGACTATCGCGGATGCTCCTTGCGTGTGGTTGACCACCCTCCGAAGCGACGGCTCGCCGCACACGACTCCGGTCTGGTTCTTACTGCATCAGAACACATTCTGGATACCGAGCGCTGAGCAGAATCGTAAGGTTCGGAACCTGCTGGACGATCCTCGGGTCTCGTTGGCAGTCGACGGATCCGCTGGCGACCCGTGGGTCGCACAGGGCCTCGCGACAATTCATCACGATGTCGGCGAATTCGTCGACCTCCTGAGACTTTTCGGCGAGAAGTACGACGGCTGGGATGCCGCAGACGAAACTCGTGACGGTCCGCGGGTCCTCGTCTCGGTCCCGGTGACTCGATGGTTCCTTCGACCAGACTGACAGACAGTGCCGGTTAGGCCCGAATTGTCGTGAATGACATACTTGTAGTTCATCTCTCGCAGAAATGGACTCTCACACATGGCACGCACGGCACATCACAGGCGCGGCATCACCGGCGTCACCATCGGCATTGCTGCCGTGATCGTGCTGGGAGGTTGCGCCAATTCCAACGCCGACTCGCCCGAAACATCTTCTCTCGGTTCGGGAATCGGATCCGGTGTCACCACGACGGTCGTGACCGAAGCCTCGGCTCCTTCGTCCGCCGCAATTGAACTGCTGGCACAGATCCCCGTCAAGGGACGCGCACCCAAGACCGGATACGACCGCGCGCTGTTCGGTACCGCCTGGACCGACGACGTCACCGTCGAATTCGGCCACAACGGCTGCGATACTCGCAACGACATCCTGCGGCGTGACCTCACCGACCTGACATTCAAGGACGGCTCCAAAAGCTGCTCGGTCCAAACCGGTACGCTCCGTGACCCGTACACGAACAAGACCATCGCGTTCACCCGCGGCCAGGACACGTCTGCTGCAGTCCAGATCGATCATGTAGTCGCACTCTCGGACGCCTGGCAGAAGGGCGCACAACAGCTCGATACACAGACGCGAACCAATCTGGCCAACGACCCTCGAAACCTGCGCGCTGTCGACGGGCCCACGAACCAGAAGAAGTCGGATTCCGACGCGGCGACCTGGCTGCCACCCAACAAGGCCTACCGCTGCCAGTACGTGACTGCTCAAGTGGAAGTCAAAGCGGCATACGGTTTGTGGGTCACCCAAGCCGAACACGACACCATCGCAGACATTCTCGCGACCTGCTGAACTCTTGCGATGATCAGCGGCCCTTGATCAGATACCGCACAATCGCCATTCCGAGCGCGAGGCCCACTACGGTGGCGAGCGCTGCAACCAGACCGTGACCGGTCAGTGCGACGAACACACCGGTGATGACTGCGACGACGGCAATGATCCCCGCGTCCACTCTGCTTTGACCACGTTCAGGCATGGCACTCTCTCGTGCCGTCTGGTCCGTCCGCTCCCCTCGTAGCGGACGGACCCAGCGGCAATCTGTCGAAATGCGCGAACTCCGGTGGCCTCACCGGGCTGACTTTGCGGGCGGTCCTGCGAGGCCGGCACGTCCCCCGGAGCCAACTCACATCGGTTCACGAAGTCCGTACCTTCGCAGAATATACCGATTGGTAGGTAATTACCGAGGGCTAAAGTCCCTGGTCATGAACTCATGCGACGAGTGGTCGGAAACTCGAGACGAACGAGCACATCCGCGAGGCGAGCGTTAGCCGAGATAGCAGAGGTCCGTGGCCACGGCCAGAGGCCCATCTGGAATC
>NZ_LVCT01000311.1:0-13614 GCF_001647205.1 Rhodococcus sp. EPR-134 | reverse complement strand
GTGTAGGTTCCCGGCAACACCTCCCACGGCACGTCGAACAGTCCGTGACCAGGAATCGTTCCCGGCGCTGCTGAGGCCGCAGACGTCCCGATCATTGCCACACCGACAGCTACTGCTGCAGCGGACGCGAGCAAACTAACCTTGCGCATTTTCCCTACCTTGTTCATACCTGAACCGCAGCGGCGAGTTCGAAGGCTTGTTGATGTAAGAACCCGCGGTTCGCGCAGTTCTTCAACTAACGGTAGTAAAAGGGCACGAGTTTTGGTGAGCTACCTTTTTGTGGTTCTGGCCCGATTTCCGTGACGGAGACTCCCATTGAGAAGATCAGAGAACGCCGGCGTTGCGGCTCTCGGCATGATTCGAACCTGTCATTCCAGTATTCGATCACACACCCGCATTCGAGCCGAAACGTCGACGCTCCCCTGCCGTTTGGGTGACTCAGCCTCCGAGTGAGCCCGTCGGCAGCTTCGAGAAGATGTCCCCGAGGCTTCCGGTTCCACCAGGAGTTTCCGGTTCCGTCGGATCCACCGGCTCGACGACGATGACACCAGGCACGGTGACGGTCACGGTCTTGTCCGCAGATTCCGAAGAACTGAACTTCTTGGTACCCAAGAACTTTGCGGTGATGCGATGCTCGCCCTGGTCGCGGAACGGCCAGACCAGTTCTGCATGGCCATTGGAATCGACTGTGGCGCTGCCGATCTTCGTATCGCCGTCGAAGAACTCGACCGTTCCCTCACCCGGATTCGGGTCGATACTCGCCGCAATCTTGACGTCTTCGCCCGTCAGTGCCTCCAGTGCGACAGCGACCATCGTCTCGGTCTGGTTGGTCGTGAAGACCTCGGTAGTCGAGAGGGCGTTGCGTCCTTCCCCCGCAGCAACACAATACCCAGCGGCATTGACCCACCGGGACTCACCGAAACTCATGCTCGTGTCTTTGATCTTGATGCTCGGGCTCGTCGCCCCGGCGCGCAGGTGCGTCGTCGCATTTCCCTCGTCGGACCGAGCTTCGAGTTTCAATTCGACTGCCGGCAAACGAAAGTCCGTGTTCGCCTTGACTTGCAGCCCTTCCTTGGGCTTGTTGTCGTTCGCGCTCGGACCGTCGTTGACTGTCTTGTTGCCGGTACCGGTAATTCGCAGGTACTCACCCGCCGGGTTTGCGTTTCCGTCTGCGCCCACCCGGAGCAGCACCGCAGTCTCGCCGGTCAAGTTGGACGACGAATCACCGACGAGGGAGTACGAAACCAGGGTTGCCCCTTGCGGTAGTGCGATGTCGTACTTGATACGACCGGTGTCCGAATCCGAACTACGCATGGTGCCTGGATGCAATTTCACTGTGAACTGTTCGCCGGGACGCACGGACGTGGGCGCCGTTACCTCCATGTTGTCGGAGAACGACGAATCCCAATCGGTGGCGCCGTCGACCCGGCACTTGTGTTCGAAGGAAACTGTCCGCGTCACGGTATCGGAAGCCGCTGCCACCGGCGCGGACACAGCGAGGAGTCCGGCCGCGAGTGCTGGTACGACAGCGCAAACTGCCAGAGTGCGGGGGTTCATGTGTTGCCTTTCAGAAGAACTCGGCCATTGAAAGTTCAGTGAGGTAGGACCGTGATCACTTGCCACCGAGCGAACCCGTCGGCAGCTGCGGCAGAACGGACTCGAGGCTGCCGAGACCACCCGGGGTGCCCGGATCGGTCGGGTTGGGATCGACCGGACCTGTGGTGTCACCGGTCACCGTGAGTACGTGTGCCGCCGACGTGTACTTCGCCTCGTCTCCGGTAGCGGTGAATACTGCAGTCACGGACTTGGTACCCGCCTTACCGAAGGTGAGATCCAGGCGCGCAATACCGCGAACCACCGGCCGCGGGTCACCGACGGGTTTGCCGTCGACCATGAACTGTACTGTTCCCGTTGCGTTTTCCGGATCGACGTGAGAAGCAAAAGACACCTTGGTACCGGTCGCGGCGGTAGCCGGTCCTTCGAGCTTAGTCACGATGTCCGCGCCTGGCTCAGGATCAACGGGCCCCAGGTCCCCGTCGATCTTCGTGGATGCCAGGGCGCCGGCACCGGCATTGAGGGGGCCGGTCTCAGCGTCGCGCGGCGAGCAGGATGTGGGCGCCCAGATGGTTCCCGCGAGCCAGTGACTGACCTGAGGGAGGAAGGTCAAAAATGACTCCGGCCCACCGAAAGTACCTGCAGCACCCGAAGTCCGGACATTGGTTTCGACTGCGCCGGAAGGCCCGGCCTTTACGGTGATTCTGATCTTCGGAAAGACGATGTTCGTCTCGGCACCGGACTGAGCATTGATCGCCAGCCCACCGTGCGCACCCGACGACGATGACGGGCTGTTGCCGATCGCTTCGTTTGCGCCGGACAACCGGAGTATCGGACCGTCCGCTGCGGGAGCACCGTCTTCGTTGACACGAATCACCGAAGCAGGTTTCCCGGCAATAACATTGCCCGGATCGGTGACCGTCGCCGAAACGAACTCCGCGTTGGTCGGAATCGGCAGATCAATCTTCAGACGCGAGATCTTCTTGACGCTTGCGCCGCTCACATCGTTCGGGATCTGGACGCTACCCGGATCCACGTCGATGTCGAAGACCTGACCTGGCGCGACTACCGCAGGAGCCGAAACCCGCACCGTGGCAGGCTTTCCGTCTGACGAAGGACCGGAGAACGCACTCGGAACTGCGCGGCACGTGACCTGGAACGTTGTCGACGTGGTTTCTGCAACGGGCGCCGCGGTCGCCGGAATCACGGCCACAGCGGTTCCACCGGCAAGGAGGCCGGTAAGGAGCGCAGCACTCAGTAGGCGTTTTGACATGATGTCCTCTCGGAACAACCTGATTGACGTTTGCCGCCGAACTGTAACGGAGCCAGCGCCCGAGTTGACCCGTTTTCAATAAACAAAACCCACACAGTAGGTAAATACTTGGTAAGAGTTGCTGGTCGTCACATCTGACCGCCGCCGCAGGCCTTTCCTCTCTCGATCAATCTCGCAATTCGAGATTCACTGCAGGGAAACACAATTCGACAGAAGTTCGCACCATAGCGAGATCTCCGGTCATACTCTACCCTTACAGGAGGGTAGAGTATGAGAACCTCGTCAGGACGGAATCTCATGGCAGTAACCATCGCTTCATCCACCAACGACAATTCGGTTCGGGCCGCGCTCCGGTCACCTCACCGTCTCAAAACGGAGGTTTTGGCCGGACTGGTCGTGGCGTTGGCACTGATTCCCGAGGCGATCTCGTTCTCGATCATCGCCGGCGTCGATCCGCGGGTAGGACTGTTCGCGTCGTTCACGATGGCAGTGACCATCGCCGTCGTCGGCGGACGACCCGCAATGATCTCCGCAGCTACCGGCGCCGTCGCACTGGTCGTCGCTCCACTGACGCGCGAGTACGGAATCGACTACCTGATTGCGACAGTCCTTCTGGCCGGCCTTCTCCAGATCGTGCTGAGCCTCCTGGGCGTCGCAAAGTTGATGCGCTTCATTCCGCGCAGCGTCATGGTGGGATTCGTCAACGCACTCGCCATCTTGATCTTCATCGCCCAACTCCCCCACCTGATCGATGTTCCGTGGCTCGTCTACCCACTCCTTGCAGTCGCACTTCTGCTACTCGTATTCCTGCCGAAACTGACGAACTCCGTCCCGGCTCCACTGGTGGCAATCGTGCTACTGACAACCGCCACAGTCGTTTTCGCGTTCGATGTCCCCAACGTCGGCGACGAGGGCGAGCTTCCGTCGAGCCTACCGACGCTACTGTTCCCCGACGTCCCCCTGGACATGCACACACTGTCGATCATTGCGCCGTACGCATTGGCCATGGCGCTCGTCGGACTCCTCGAATCGTTGATGACGGCCAAGCTCGTCGACGACGTCACGGATACTCACTCGAACAAGACCCGAGAAGGGTGGGGCCAAGGCGTCGCGAACATCGTCACCGGCTTCTTCGGGGGCATGGGAGGGTGCGCGATGATCGGCCAGACCATGATCAACGTCAAGGTCTCCGGCGCTCGCACTCGAATCTCGACTTTCCTGGCGGGCGTGTTCTTGCTGATACTCGTCGTCGGCCTCGGCGATGTGGTGGCGTTGATTCCCATGGCCGCATTGGTGGCCGTCATGATCATGGTCTCGGTCGGCACTTTCGATTGGCACAGCATCAATCCGAAGACCCTGCGCCGCATGCCGATCGGCGAGACAGTGGTCATGTTGGTCACCGTGGTAGTCACCGTCGCGACCCACAATCTTGCCTACGGCGTGATCGTCGGAGTGATCACCGCGATGGTCATCTTCGCTCGCCGCGTCGCGCATCTCACCGAAGTGATCGACGTCGCGCATCCGGACGAGGACACCCGTGTCTATGCGGTTCGAGGCGAACTGTTCTTCGCATCCAGCAACGATCTGATCTACCAATTCGACTACGCCGGCGACCCGAAGAACATTGTCATCGATCTGTCCGAGTCTCATGTCTGGGACGCGTCGACCGTCGCGACACTGGACGCCATCACCACCAAGTACGCGGCCAGAGGCAAGAATGTCGAGATCGTGGGGCTCGACGACGCATCGGCCGAGCGCCACCTGCGCCTGTCCGGTCGCCTGGGTGACGGTCACTGAGAGTATGGAAGCCCAGCGCGAGGAAAGTGGGAGTGATGTCTGAGCCGGAACATGCGGGCCAAGGGCCGAACATGCAGATCGGACAGGTTGCCGAACGCACCGAACTGTCGATCAAGACGATTCGTCATTACGACGAGGTCGGTCTGGTTACTCCGTCCGAGCGGAGCGCCGGAGGATTCCGCCTCTATACCGAGGCCGATGTCCAACGGCTACTGGTAATCCGACGAATGAAGCCGCTCGGATTCAGTCTCGAAGAAATGAAACAACTTCTCGATTCTCTGGCAGTGCTCGGCGACGAAGCTTCGGACGCGCCAACGCGCACCGCTGCAACCGAATTCGTCACCAACTGCCACACCCGGGCGGAAGAAAGCTGCACACACTTACGTAAGCAACTCGCCTACGCCGAAGAGCTGACGGGTTTGCTCGCCGACCACAGTCTCAACGGCGAACGGCATTCGTGATCTGCAAGCTGAACTAAGCTGAGTTGATGGCCCGATACTTCGACGTTCACCCGGAAAACCCGCAGCCGCGCGCGATCAGCCAGATCGTCGAAATGCTGCGCAACGACGCGGTCATCGCCTACCCCACCGACTCCTGCTACGCCCTGGGCGCCCGAATGGACAATCACTCGGGCACCGATCGGATCCGCGAGATCCGTCATCTGCGTTCGGACCATCACTTCACGCTGGTCTGTGCCGATTTCGCGCAGCTCGGGCACTTCGTCCACGTCACCAACTCGGCGTTCCGCGCGGTGAAAGCGGCTACGCCTGGGCAGTACACGTTCATCCTTCCCGCCACGAAGGAAGTTCCGCGTAGGCTGGCACACGCCAAGAAGAAGACCGTCGGAGTGCGTATCCCCAGCCACCCGGTAGTGCGGGCACTCTTGCAAGAGTTGGGTGAACCCATCCTCTCCAGCACCCTTCTCCTGCCCGGCGCCGAGGAACCGATGACGGACGGCTGGCAGATCAAGGAAGAACTCGACCACCAACTCGACGCCGTCATCGACTCGGGTGACTGCGGAACCGAACCCACCACAGTCGTCGACTATTCGTCCGGTGTTCCCGAAATCGTGCGGGTCGGCGCGGGAGATCCTTCTCGTTTCGAATGATCCCCCGCCCGGGCCACATCATGGAGTCGACCAGTCACGGCGTGACGATATCGAACCACAGATCGAAGTCCTCCAGCAGCGAGATGAACGTCTCCAGTTCGGACTGATCTCCCACAGCTTTTGCCGTTCCGGCCTTGATGGATTCGGTGAGCGAGGTCGTTCCCAGATACACCTCGTTGAACACGGCACGGGTCAAGGTCAGAGTCAGGGCGGCCGAAGCATCTGCCTTGTCCATGTCGTAGTTCAGCACGCCGTTGCGCACTGTGACCAGGACGTTGTCCGCGGTGTCGGACAATACGAATCGCAACGACAGGTCTACATCGGCTGCTTTGGGACCGTCGAGGCGAACTGCCCAGAAATCCAGCATCTGTTCGAGCGGCATCACTGCGACCACGGCCGGGCCGGTGGGGTTGTTGGACGGCATCGGTGCCAGCGGATGCCGCAATTCCATCGCTCCGACCAGGTAGAAGTTGCGCCACGTACCGTTCTCGGCTTGGTAGCCGAGTTGTTCGTACGTGTCCGCCAACAACTCTCGCGCTTTCTGATTACTCGGATCGGCGAACACCAGATGGTTCACCAACTCCGCGGCCCAGCGGTAGTCTCCGTCGTCGAACGCCTGCTTGCCCTTGGTCAAAAGTGCGTCCGGTCCGCCGACGGCTTCGACGTAGCGCTTGCCGTTCTCCACCGGCGGATGGGGATTGAGGTGAGCGGGAACGCCGTCGAACCAACCGAGATAGAAGGTGTAGATCGCTTTGACGTTGTGACTGAGCGAGCCGTAGTACCCACGGTTGTACCACTG
The DNA here is from genome assembly GCF_001647205.1 of Rhodococcus sp. EPR-134. Lineage (NCBI taxonomy): Bacteria > Bacillati > Actinomycetota > Actinomycetes > Mycobacteriales > Nocardiaceae > Rhodococcus > Rhodococcus sp. EPR-134. The sequence continues at coordinate 7,083 of NZ_LVCT01000311.1, read as the reverse complement.
CTTTCCGATGGCGTCGGGTACCTCGATCTGGTCGGCAATCTCTACCGGTGTCAGTCCCTTGTTGGCAAGGCGCAACGTCTGATCGTGCAGATACTTGTACAGATCTGCCTGATCCGACATCAGCTTCAAGATCTTGTCGTTGCCCCACGTGGGCCAATGATGCTGCGCAAAGATGATTTCGACGTCGGGGAACAGTTCCATTGCCAGACGCACGTAGTGCGACCACGCTTTGGCGTCGCGAGTCTTGGCGCCGCGCAACGTGTACAGATTGTGCATCGTGTGCGTGACGTCCTCAGCTGACCCGAGCGCCTTGAAATCTGGTAAATAGAAGAGCATTTCGGATGGCGCTTCGGTTCCCGGCGCGAGCATGAACGTCACGCGCACACCGTCGATGACCTCTTCGTGCACCGGTTCGGTGATGACGTCGGTAGGCACGGCAAACGTCGAAGTGCCGTGCGAAGTGGACAGGCCGAGACCACCGGATACCTGCCCTTGTGGCCCCGGACGCAGGAACGATCCGTACATGTACATTCCGCGACGTGTCATCGCCGTGCCGGCAAGTACGTTCTCGGAAATCGCTTCCTCCGTGAAACTGTCTGGTGCGTAGACCTTTACGGCACCGGACTCGATCTCTTCGTCGGTGACAAATCCTTTGACACCGCCGAAGTGATCGCCGTGGGAGTGCGTGAAGATGATTGCCTTGACCGGAACCTTCGGGCGGTGCTGGTAGTACAACTCCAGCGCGAGAGCGGCTGTTTCCGCGGACATCAGAGTGTCACCGATGATCAACCCGGTGTCGCCCTCGATGATCGTCGTGTTCGACAAGTCCTGGCCGATCACCTGGTACAGACGATCAGCCAGCTTGAACAGTCCACCGCCCTTTCCCATCAAAGTGGCTTGGCGCCACAGACTCGGGTTGACGGTATCCGGTGCATCGCCGTCGGCGAACCCGTAGGCGTCGTACGAGAAGATGAACTGCCCTTTGTCACCTTTGACCAGTCCGCCATCGATGAGCGGTGCCACGAGACCTCGAGAAATCAGTTCGAAGTCGAAGGTGTCGTCGAAAGGAAGGTCACGGAGAACCTGGGCATTTGCCAGGCGAGTCGCTTCGGTGGCGGGCTTGGGGTCGAGTTCGGACGGTGTAGTCATCTTCTCTTACGCTCCTCGGGAACTCGCGGTGACCTGTGTCGGGATATCGGTTCATCCTCGATTCCCACGCAGCCCTCGCGCATCACCCGGAAGGGATGATCAGGTGGCCCGTCCAGCAATCAACAGCGCAACGACGAACTCACGCACCAACGTCCGCTCGTCGTTCTCGTCCGCCCCCGGCACCATGAGCAGCGAGAGGATCACCCGCACGATCCAGCGTGCCCGCGACGCTGTGCCTGCTCCGAGTTCACCGAGCATCGCGACACCAAGTCCGTTGATGACGTCGGACGAATTGGCGAGTTCACCGGCAAGACTCGCATCGCCCGGGGCGAACCATGCAGCCAACGTCGGAGTGCTACGCACCGCGGACACTGCAGTGAGTATGGCCGTCTCCAGACGCTCACTCGGATCGTCGATGGTCGCTACCGATTCCGCGATCGCAGTTCCCAGCCTGCGAGCTTCGCGGTGAACGAACGCAATGTGAAGAGCCTGCCGATTCTCGAAGTACCGATACAAGGTGGCCCGGGAACATCCTGCAGCAGAGGCTATCTCCGCCATACCGACCGCGTTGACGCCTTTCGCGACGAACAATTGTGCCGCGCTGTCGAGGATCTTCTCGGCTGCCGCCAAGGCGCGCCCCTCGCCGAGCCAGTCGTTGCTCATGGCCGAGTCACCGACATCGGAGCCGAGAGCGGACGGCGCACGTAGTTGCCCGGCGCGTATTGCATCGCGTCGATGTCGACATGGAAGTCGGGAATCCGGGAAAGCAACTCTTCCAAAGCAACTCGCGCCTGCATTCGAGCTGCCGACGCGCCCAGACAATGGTGGGCGCCATGGCTGAAGGTGAGGATCTTCTGCGGTCGACGCAAGACGTCCAACTCCGCCGCGTCGGGTCCGTACTTCTCGGGATCACGATTGGCCGCACCGTACATCAGCAGAACCTTACGTCCTGCCGGAATCACTTTGCCACCCAAGGCCACATCTCGCGTCGTGGTGCGTGCCAGTCCTTGGACCGGCGAGGTGAGTCGAAGCAACTCGTCGACCGCGTCGGTGATCAATGCGGGATCGTCCAGCAGGATCTGACGCTGGTCGAGGCGTTCGGTCAGCATCGCCACCGAACCACCCAGCATTCCTGTCGTGGTGTCGTTTCCCCCGGCCACCATGGTGAAGGCGAAGCCCAGAATCGACAGCAGGCCGGACGTGTCGCCGTCTTCACCGAGTCCAGCGGCGAGTAGGTGCGAAATCGTGTCGTCACCCGGTTCGACCTTGCGGCGTTCGATCAGCGAAGCGAAGTACATCATCAGCTCACCGGTGGCGGCCTGCGCCGTCGTCGCTGCCGCGGCCACACCACCTGCCGAATTGGCAGCGACAATGGCTTCGGTCCAGCCGTCGAACTGGTCACGGTCCGATTCCGGCACACCCAGATAGTGTGCGACAACCATCGACGGCAACGGTTTGAAGAGCTCGACGACGATATCGCCGCTGCCACGCGCTTTCAGCGCCTCGATACGTTCGACGACAAATTCGCGAACCATCGGCTCGACCGCCGATACCTGACGCGGAGTGAAACCCTTCGACACCATGCGCCGGAACTCCGACTGCACTGGCGGATCCTGCATCACGAACGGCGGATTGTCCTGCATCCCGATCTGTTCGAGTTCACCGTAGACAGTGGTCAATCCCTTTGCCGACGAATACGTCTCGTAGTCGCGAGCGGCGTTGTAGACGTCTTCGTGACGGGTGAGCACCCAGTAGTCGTCCTGCGGCGCAGCTTCCGGCACAACGTTGTGCACCGGGTCGTTCTCGCGCAATGCGTCGTACATGGCCCAGGGCGAACGCCAGGACTCCCCGGTGGAAGGTACAAACCGTGGCGAATGTGACACAGAAGTTGTCATGACTCGACTATGAGACAAATTGCCGAATGTGTCAACGTTCTACGATCAACCTTTCCCACGAGCAGCATTGAGTAACTCGCATCCACGCAGAGCACTATCGTGTGTCGGGTGATCACGGATCCGAAGAATCATCCGAACAGCTCTGACGCCGGGCGCCGCGCCGTGGTTGCGGTCCTGCTCCCCCGCGAACATCTTCCCTTCATCAGGGACTGGTGCCTGCACCACATCGAGCAAGGCTGGGAGGTTGTTCTCTACGACAACACCGGTTCCGTCGGGTCCACCCGCAAGACAAGCGCATTCAGTCTCAACCGTTGGCACGGCCGCAGCGAGGACAAGAGAGGCAACTCTTACGGCGCCTTCACCCGATCGATGTCGGACAGTGAAGTTCAGGTCGCATTCCGCAAAGAACTGCACGACCTTCCGGTGACGATCGTCGACTGGCAACCGCGCGACGCGGACGGTCGGATCGTGCACGGACAGGTAGAGGCGTACGTCGATTACGTGAGCCGGTACCGCGACACCGTCGCATGGGCAGCATTCATCGACGCCGACGAATACCTCCAACACGCACCAGGATTGGACTGGGAGGTTCTACTTGCCGGCGTTACTCAAGCGGGTTCGCACCGCGTCGTTCTCGATGCTCTGGTCTACGAATCCAGGTGGACGCGCGACGGGCAATTGCGAGACGTCGAGGAATTGAAATGCCTTGGGCTACAGAGCCATGGTTGCAAGAACATACTGAGGCTGTCGGAGATTTTGCGAGCAGACGTCCACTGGGGATGGAAGACAAGCGAACCGGACAGCCTGGTGCGGCCCGACCGATCCCTCTTCCACTTCCGCCATTACCGCGGTTCGGAGGCGGCACTCGACTTCACTCCGCTGCCGAACTTCGGGCCCCAGGTCTACGAAGAAGGTGTGGATGTGCCGGCAAAGGTCGACGTATCACAAAAATGAATGTGCCTGCAAGACACAGGTATTCATCTGCAGGCAAACCTCCGGCCCGCATCCACGAAGGCAATACCTTCAGAATGCGGGCCGGGGGCCGTAAATCCGGTTCAGCGAAGCAATCAAGCCTTCGGCTGCGAGCTTCCTGCGCCACCAATTGCGCCGAGAAGACCTGCAACTGCGCCGATGCCGACGAGAACGCCGCCCAGGCCTGCAATGATCTTCTGGAAGTCGCCGAGAGTTGCGAGGTCCGTCTTGCTGCTGCCAGTGGTGAATGCCATGTCTAGCTCCTCATCATGGAATGTGTACGCGGTCCGCGCGCCCGGTATGTAACGGCGCTCACAATATACGTAAGACGACCGAAATTTGAAGCGGTGCCGCTGAGTGGGACGTAACTCACATCTCATCCAGCGGGAACCCACGAGTAACAATGCGCGATTCGGACAACGCTTCGGGAACCGTTGAATGACGAGCAGGAGAACAGCAGTGGGCAAGTTGGATGGAAAAGTGGCCCTGATCACTGGCGCAGGGCAAGGCGTCGGCCAGGGAGTTGCGTTTGCGCTCGCCAAGGAGGGCGCTTCCGTCGCGGTCGCGGGCCGCACTGAGTCGAAACTCGTCGTCACATGTAACGAGATCGCCGAACGCGGAGGCCGTGCCGAACCGGTGCTCATGGATATCGCCGACGCGGATTCCATCACCGGAGCCGTGGCGCGAACGGTGGAACTGTTCGGCGGCGTCGACATTCTGATCAACAACGCCAGCCTCAACCCGCTCGGCAACGTCCTCGACCTCACTCCGGAGCGCCTTGCCGACGGATTGACGTCCGGCCCCGTCGCGACTCTGCGAACCATGCAAGCCTGTTACCCGTTCATGAAGGAGCGCGGCGGCGGGGCAATCATCAACATGGTCAGCTCCGTGGCCGTCCGCTGGGACGCTGCCGGCTACGGCGGCTACGCGGCCGTGAAGGAATCCGTCCGAGCCCTCAGTCGCGCGGCAGCATGCGAATGGGGCGTCGACGGGATCCGGGTCAACGCGGTTGCTCCCCACGCGTCGTCGCCGGGGCTGCAGCGGTGGGCAGATGCACGCCCGGAGGAGGCTGCCGCCTTTGTTGCCGGGATTCCGCTACGGAGGATCGGCGACTGCGAAACGGACATCGGAACCGCGGTGGCTTTCCTGGTCGGCCCGGATGCCGCGTATCTGACTGGAGCAACAATTCCGCTCGACGGTGGTCAGTCGCGCTGGGGCTGAGAGCTGGCGTCGTCGAAGGCAAGCACCGCCGACTTGGCTTCGGCGATCGGGCGGCGGAAAACGAAACCGACCAGAACGGATGCCAAAACCAAGGCGGCCAGAACAATGAGCCCGACCATCCACCACATGGTTTTCAGTATGCCCGAACCGACCTCCGCCGGACGCGCGCCGCGGCCGTCGGAAAGCGGCGACAGCCTCGAAAAGTGCTGAACACCAGTCAAATTCCGTTTTGCCCGTTTCCTGAGCTTCTTGAGAAGCCGTGATCGATGACACATATTCGGATCCCGAACCGGAACGAGTGCGTGACTACGACGACACCTCGGTGCATCCTGGCATGTATGGAATCCGCTGTTTCGGCCCAACTCGTCGACGGAAGCACCCTCACACACCCGTGGGGCGGGACGAGCAACATCACCGATCTCGGCGGTGACGTTCACTGGATCGACTTCGGCGGTCCCAGCGGAGCGCCGCCCATCGTGCTCGTTCACGGTCTGGGCGGCTCGCACCTGAACTGGGTGCGGGTCGCACCGGCGCTGGCGGCGCGCACGCGCGTGTACGCCCTTGACCTCGCCGGATTCGGACTCACCTCTGCCCGTGGGCGACACACCGGCGTCGATGCCAACACAGCACTTCTGAATCGCTTTCTCGACACAGTGGTGGGTGAGCCCGCCGTCCTGTTCGGCAATTCCATGGGCGGAATGGTCTCGGCAATGTCGACCCATGCCAGTCCCGAATCAGTCGCCGGCCTGGTCCTGGTGGATCCGGCGCTCCCCCTGCCCGTCCAACTTCCCGATCTGACCGTCGCCGCCCAGTTCGCGCTCTACTCGATGCCGTACGTCGGTGAGCAGGTTCTCGGCTTCGGACGCCGAAAGATGTCAGACCGGCAGTTGGCCGCTCAGATGACCAGATTGTGTTTTGCCGATCCGACGCGAGCCGACCCCGCGGTCCTCGACGCGGGCGCTGCCTTGACGGCGATTCGCCGCAACGATCCTACCCAGGATGCCGAATTCCTTCAGGCAGCACGGTCACTGCTGATGACCCTCGCCCGTCCTGCCTCCTATCGAAAGACATTGCGAGAGATCACGACTCCGACGCTCCTGATGCACGGCGATCGCGATCGGCTTGTCCCGGTCGAGGCCGCACGGGCAGCCGCTGCTGCACATCCACACTGGACCACCATCATTCTCGGCGACACCGGCCACACCCCACAATTGGAGATTCCGGACGAGTTCACCCGTCATGCGCTCGCGTGGCTCGATCGCACGGGGCTGATCAGGAGCTGACATGTACCGGCCCTACACCCGCGGAACGGCCTCGCCGATCGAGCAAGTGCCCCATCAACTTCGGAGTATCAAGAACGATTCGGCGGTCGTCTGCGTTGGCAGGTCCGGCCCACCGGGGAACGCGAAACGGTCACATACCCCAAAGCTCTCGAACCCTGGGAATGTGTCGGGGTACGCGCGTAGCGTGAGATTCAGGCCTTCCTCGGCCAAACATTTCCGCGTCCCCTGCTTGTGTATCCGTTTCGGTTAAGGAGAGTTTTCAGATGCCCGCACGCACAGCGCTCGACGGAACACCCTGTTGGATCGACCTCACCAGCTCCGACACCGAGGTTGCCAAATCCTTCTACACCAACGTGTTCGGCTGGCAGGCTGACACAAACGACGACCCGCAGTACGGCGGCTACGCGATCTTCAGCAAAGACGGGCAGCCCATCGCCGGGCTCGGACCCCAGCAGGAGGGAAACGGGTCTGCTGCACGGATAGGTGACATCTGATCTGTGGTGCCGAGAGGTGCCGCTGGAAGGATGTGCACCATGCCGAAGCCCTATCCCCGAGAGTTCCGT
>NZ_LVCT01000310.1:0-2535 GCF_001647205.1 Rhodococcus sp. EPR-134 | reverse complement strand
GAGATCGTCGAACGCTCGGGAGCTCCCCGCGGGTCGGTGTACCACTACTTTCCCGAGGGCAAAGGACAGCTGGCCGGCGAAGCAGTTGCCTACTTCGGCCGGGGCGTCAGTGCCGCCATCAGTTCGATGATCGCTCAGTCTTCCCCACCGGAGATCATCGACGCGGTTGTCACGATATTTCGAAACAGCTTGGTAGAGAGCGATTTCACCTCCTCCTGTCCGGTCGCAGCCGCGGCAGTGGAGGGCGCGTCGACGCCGGCGGCATTAACTGCTGCGGGCGAATCCTTCACCTCGTGGGAATCGCTTCTCACATCGTTCTTCTGGCAGCAGGGACAGCCGTCCGAGACTGCAGCACAATGGGCAACCGTCGTGATCGCGTCAATCGAAGGCGCGACGCTGATGGCAAAAGCTCAGCACACCACGGCGCCTCTCGATCGCATCGGCGCTCACCTCAAGGCTCTGGTCTCGGCCCCGAGCTGACCAACCCTCTTTCTTCCAACCGCTGCTGCCGTCCGCGCAGGAGCAGAGATGGCGTACAAACATGTCTCACACACTTGCACCGGCGCCCTCGGCGCCCATGATGACCAAGTCACGTCGATTCACTGCGCTGATCTTCATCTGCCTCGCCGAACTCCTTGTCGTGCTGGACAACACAGTGGTCAACGTCGCACTGCCGACGATGAGCGTCGACTTGTTCGCCAGCGTCAGCGACCTGCAATGGATCGTCGACGCGTACACGTTGACCTTCGCCGGGTTCCTACTCACTTTCGGCCACCTGGGTGACCGCTTCGGACGCCGCCGAGTGATGATCATCGGCTTGATCGGCGTCGGTGCGATGTCGCTCGTCGGCGCTTTGGCTTCCAACCTCGAACAGGTGATCATGGCGCGAGCCGCCATGGGTGTCTTTGCCGCAGCTGTCTTTCCGGCTACGTTGGCCATGATCACCAACATCTTCACCGACGCCAGAGAACGAGCCATCGCCATCGCGGCCTGGACCGCAATGGCCGGCTTCGCGATTGCCATCGGCCCGACTGCGGGCGGCTGGCTTCTCGAGCACTTCTCCTGGCACTCGGTGTTCTGGATGAACGTTCCGGCAGCATTGTTGGTCATCGTGGGTGTGCTGCTGGTTGTTCCGGAATCGAAGGCGCTCCACGTCGGCCGATTCGATTTCGTCGGAACAATCTTGTCGCTACTCGGCATCGTCATTCTGGTGTGGACCATCATCGACGCACCACATCGCGGATGGGTGTCGACATTCAGCATCACGGGATACCTCTCTGCGACAGTGTTGTTGGCCGCATTCGTCGCATGGGAATTGCGCACCGACGCGCCGATCCTGAACATGAATCTCTTCCGAATCCGGCGGTTTTCTTTCCCCGCCTTGGCTATTGCTGTCAGCTACTTCAGCATGTTCGGATTCTTGTTCCTGATCACGCAGTACTTCCAGGGCGTTCGGGAGTACTCGCCGCTCGAATTCGGCATCCACTCTTTGCCTTTCGCTGCAGCTGTCGCCGTGGGCGCCCCAGTCGCCACCTTGGCGGCACAGAAACTCGGCACGACTGCAGTGATGGTGTTCGGCCTCCTGGTACTCAGCGGCGGGATGTTCCTGGCGGGTCGGACGACCGTCGAGACGCCCTACCTCGGACCCGTCGTGATCTCGATGGTCCTCATGGGTCTGGGCCTCGCAATTGTCCAGGGACCGGCGACCGACTCCATCATGTCCTCGGTGCCCCTCGACGAAGCGGGCGCAGGTTCGGCAGTCAACGACACGACGCGTGAGCTCGGCGGGACCCTGGGCGTCGCCGTCATCGGTTCGATCGTCGCCTCGTACTACACGTCCAAGGTGGCTCCGATCGTCGACGCCATTCCCGACGCCGTGATGTCGGCGCAGGAGAAAGGCTTCGCTCGTGAGTCCGTGCTCAGCGTCATCGAAATCCGCTCCCGCGACATCAGTCCGCTCTTCGAGCAGCAGAAGGACAGTCTGATCTACACGATGAAGACCGCATGCCTGGAAGGTTTCGCCATCGCGTCGTACTTCACGGTCGGAGCAGCATTGATCACCGCTCTGCTGGTCGCGTTGTTGCTCCCTTGGAAGCCGGTCACGGAAGGCTCCATTCTCGGCAGTCTGACAACCAAGACCCCGAAGTAGCTACAAGGTTTCCCGATTTGTCCCAATATCAGCCCGCCGTTCCCCGATACTGGATTGACCGAGTGGTACCGACGACAACCCTGCTAGGGAGAATCTCGTGTCCATCACCAGTAGAAACAGCTCGCGACTGTCGGCAGCGGCGGTTCCGGTAGTACTGACGGTCGCCCTGCTCGCCGGATGCTCGTCCGATTCAGACACCACCTCGGCGCCCGGGCCGGTCGTCAGCGACGCCAGCCCGGGTCTCGACGCCGGGGTGCCGATCCCGGACGGGCAAATCGACGACGCGGTCGGGAAGCTCGACGGCCTCGCGAACGACCTCTTGGCAAGTTCCGGTGTTCCCGGCATGGCGGTGGCCGTGGTGCACGGAGGTAAGACTGTGTACGCAA
>NZ_LVCT01000309.1:0-1895 GCF_001647205.1 Rhodococcus sp. EPR-134 | reverse complement strand
GGTCGCCCACGAAGTCGGAATCGGGACCGTGGACTGGGACACTCCGGTGATCTCGAAACTGCCGGGGTTTGCGCTTGCCGATCCGTGGGTGACCGACCACCTCACGATCTCCGATCTCTACACGCATCGGTCGGGGTTACCGGACCACGCCGGCGACGGGCTGGAGGACCTGGGCTACAACCGGGCCCAGGTGCTCGAAAAACTTCGCCAACTACCGCTCAATCCCTTCCGAATCACATACGAGTACACGAACTTCGGCGTCACTGCCGGTGCGGAGGCCGTTGCAGCCGCGGCGGGCACCGATTGGGAAACGCTGTCGCAGAACACGATCTACGGTCCGCTCGGTATGACGTCGACGTCTTCGCGGTTCGCCGATTACCAAGCCCGAGAAAATCGAGCAGTCGGCCACATCCTCGAAGACGGAAAGTACAAGGTAGGGCCGGTTCGGGACGCCGACGCCCAATCCCCCGCCGGTGGAGTCAGCTCCTCGGTGAACGACATGGCCAAGTGGTTGGACATGGTGCTTTCGGGCGGTCGGTATCAGGGGCAGCAGGTCGTTCAGACGGAGGCGCTCGTGCCCGCAGTCAACCCGGAAATCGTCTCGCGCCATGCGCAGGAAATCGGGGAACGCTCCGGCTTCTACGGCTACGGGTTCAACGTTTCCGACAGCGCGGCAGGCCGTGTGACCGCCAGCCACTCCGGCGCCTTCCTGCTCGGTGCCGGGACCAATTTCGTGACGATTCCCTCCGCTGACGTCGGCATAGTCGTTCTGACCAACGGCACGCCCACCGGCGTCGCAGAGACCTTGACCGCCGAATTCGCCGATCTGGTGCAGTTCGGGAAGATCACCCGCGAGTGGCGCCCGCTGTACGAAGCGTCCTTTGCCTCACAAGCCGACCCTGAGGGCGAACTTGCCGGGAAGACGCCGCCGACCTCCCCCGCTCCCGCGCCACCGACAGACCAATTGACCGGCGACTACGGCAATCCGTACTGGGGTCCCGCGCTCGTGACGCAGCAGAACGGTGCGCTGACCTTGACCATGGGTCCCGCGGCCGCGACGTACCCTCTGACCCACTGGGACGGAAACACCTTCACGTTCCCGCTCAGCGGCGAGAACGCACCGGCCGGGACGGTCTCGAAGGCCACCTTCGACGGAAACTCGCTAACCTTGGAGTACTTCGATCACGATCATCTCGGTACCTTCATCCGGGCAACACCGGCCGAATAATCAGCCAAGGACACCCCATGAGTAGTTCGACAGCCACGGTGAACGCAATGTTCGCGGCCCTCACCGATTTCGACGTGGACGCCGCAGCCGAATTGATGACAGACGACATCGTCTGGCAGAACGTCTCGCTCCCCACCCTGCGAGGCAAGAAGACCGTCGTGCGAGCGCTACGTCTGGTCACCAAGCCTTCACTGAAATTCGAGGCGGAGATGCACCACATCGTCGGCGACGAGTCCACGGTGCTCACCGAACGCACCGACATCCTCACCGTCGGACCGCTGCGCATCGAGTTCTGGGTATGCGGAACTTTCGAACTGCGCGACGGCAAGGTCTGCGTCTGGCGGGACTACTTCAGTCTGCGAGACGTCGCGTGGGGCGTGGTGACCGCGGTCGGCCGCGCAGTCGTCGGGACCGGGACACGAAGTAGGCTTGCTCCGGCCTGAAATCACCTGCCGAAAGCGAGCGAACCTGCCATGTCCGAAAGCACCACGCCTGACTCCTTCGACGCCGGATTGGCTGTGCGCACCGAAGTCATGGGGGCCGATTTCGTCGACGCCGCCTTCGAGCGCACCCGGGGAACGGACAGCGAAGAACTGCAGAACTTCGTGACTGCCAACGTCTGGGGTTCGGTATGGACGCGTCCCGGACTCGATCGCCGCAGTCGCAG
>NZ_LVCT01000308.1:0-3106 GCF_001647205.1 Rhodococcus sp. EPR-134 | reverse complement strand
ACCGAGATCGTCGAAACCGTGATCCACGCGAGCGCGTATTGCGGCGCTCCGGCCGGACTGGCGGCGATGCGTGTGGTGCAGGAAGTTCTCGACAACGAACTGGGACCGCTGCAAAACTGAACAACTTCAAACCCAGGCATCTCCCCGTGCAGACCGAAGTCCGCACGGGGAGATCACTTCTCAGGAAGTGGGGCCGAACTCCTCGAGCATGTCGGTCACCAACTCGGCGATCGGCGAACGCTCACTGCGCGTGAGTGTGATGTGCGCAAAAAGCGGGTGCCCCTTGAGCTTCTCGATGACGGCCGCAACTCCGTCGTGCCTGCCCACTCGCAGGTTGTCACGCTGCGCGACGTCGTGCGTGAGGACCACTCGCGAGCCGGTTCCCAGACGAGAAAGCACTGTCAGCAGAACATTTCGTTCGAGCGACTGCGCTTCGTCGACGATCACGAACGAATCGTGCAGCGACCGACCGCGAATATGCGTCAGCGGCAACACTTCCAGCATTCCGCGGGCGAGAACCTCCTCGAGAACCTCTGGCGAGGCCAACCCGTCGAGAGTGTCGAAAACGGCCTGAGCCCACGGGCCCATCTTCTCGCTCTCACTACCGGGAAGGTAGCCGAGTTCTTGTCCGCCAACGGCATACAACGGACGGAAGACGACAACCTTGCGCTGAGTGCGGCGCTCGAGAACCGCTTCAAGACCTGCCGTCAGAGCCAAGGCCGACTTACCGGTGCCCGCCTTCCCACCGAGAGAGATGATGCCGATGCTCTCGTCCATGAGGAGATCGAGCGCAATGCGCTGCTCGGCGGAGCGGCCGTGCAACCCGAACGCCTCGCGCTCACCGCGCACCAACTGGATGCGCTTGTCGGGAGTCACCCGACCGAGGGCGCTCGACGAACCACCGAGCAGGCGAAGACCCGTGTGACACGGCAGATCTCGCGCTTCGTCGAGGTCCAGGAAACCCTCGTTGAACAGCTCGTCGATGTCCGTCGAGGCGACGTCCAGCTCAGTCATGCCCGTCCATCCGGAGGGCACGACGTCGTGAGCGTGGTACTCGTCGGCAGGTAGTCCCACCGCGCCTGCCTTCACACGAAGCGGAATGTCCTTGCTGACGAGGACTACATCCTTGCCCTCCGCAGCAAGATTCAGCGCACACGCCAGAATCCTCGAATCGTTACTGTCCGTGCGGAATCCGACGGGCAGGACCGCAGGGTCGGTGTGATTGAGTTCGACCTGCAGTGTCCCGTTCTCGGTGCCGATCGGTACCGGACGGTCGAGGCGGCTGTATTCGATCCGGAGATCGTCGAGCATGCGAAGCGATTCTCGGGCGAACCATCCCAGTTCGTGGTGGTGCCGTTTGCCTTCGAGTTCACTGATCACGACCAGTGGGAGTACCACGTGGTGTTCGGCGAATCGAGTGACAGCCCATGGATCGGACAGTAGTACCGAGGTATCCAAGACGTACGTGCGAAGTGCATCTCCCGAATGATTCCCGGCTGATAGATCAGCCCGGGCCGAGTGGGCAGAGACGGAGCGTGATGCAGTCACGTTGGGCTCCTAGGTCTGCGCGGCACCCGCGCAAACTCAGCTCGCTGGGCCGGACGGCTCTGGTGTCAGGTGACGCTGTGTCAGCTGAAACAAGGGCCGGGCGCCGGCCCTCTCGTACTGAGTGTTTCAGTCACGATCAGAACCTCCCGCACAAGTAACTTCTGGTTACTCGTTACTGCCGACGGTACTGCGGATCGGACACTCGCGCCACGGAACGAGCCGCACATCTGGTGAACGCCAGGTAACAAAATGCCACTCGTGTGATTCGGCGTCACTCAGGACTCGATCAGACCCCACTTCGCGGCGCGCACCGCTGCCTGAACCCGCGAATTGGTTCCGGTCTTGACGAAGATGTTCTCGAGATGGGTGGCGACGGTGCGACGGCTGACGAACAACTCCTCGGCGATCTCTACATTGCCCGCGCCCCTGGCCACCAATTGCAGTACTTGGATCTCCCGTGGGCTCAGATGGACACGATCGAGCGCCACCTGGTCCCCCACGACGCGCGAGCAGGCTGCGCTGGACGCCGCCACCACCTCCCGTACGCGATCGACGACGCCGGAATCCGCGAAGCTCATGTGCAGCAATCCGGTCACCTCACGGCCGGAGAACCCCAATGCGACCGACGCACCCTCGGCGTACCCGGACGGCCGCAGAACATCGGTGACCATCTCGACCTGCTCGAATCGTGGCACGTCCTGCCAGAACACGGGCACGCCCGAAGCCTCGCGAATGATGCCGAAGAGATTGCGATCGGCGACGAAGTCCTCGAGCAGGAACTCGAGCACCCTGGCGTCGTATCCGGAACTCGCCAGAGCCCGATGTCTTCCGCTCGACGGGTCTCGGTACGTGACCGCCGCAGCCGAGTACGCGAGTCCACGTGCGCGGAGTTCTTCGGCGCACAGGCCGAGAATGCCGTACGCCCCGGCCGCCGGCGATCGCGGCGCGAACATGTCAGGTCCAGCGCCGCGATCAGGCAGTACAGACGTCATCACACCAATCTAGCCAATTGTGTGAGCTAGGCCACGACCAGTGAATCGGCCGGCTTCTTGTCCGCCCACGGACGCACCGCTTCGAAGTTCGCGGCAGTCCGCAAGACCAGTGCGTCCCGGCGGTGACGTGCGGCGATCTGCAGCCCCACCGGTCGACCGTCGGCGGTGAATCCGGCGGGCACGGTGATCGCCGGATTGTTGAGCATGTTGTACGGGTAGGTGAAGAGCCAATCGAGCAACTGCTCACGCAGCGACGCACCTTCGAGCCACGACGGCGCGAACTGACTGAGCGGGAACGTGGCCGAAGCCAGGGTCGGCGAGACCAACACGTCGTAGTCGTTCATGAACGTCGTCCACGTGTCCCACATGACGCCGCGGAATGCGTCGGCCCGCCCGACGTCGACACCGGTGAGCCGCTCGGCCTCGTGCATGATCTCGATCAGGTTGTCGTCGACCTCGCCGCGCTGGTTCTCCCAGTCGAGCAAGTCGTATTCGGAAGCGAAACCGGGAACCCAGATGCCGTTCCACATCGACTCCGACGGATTTCCCCACTGCGGGGTCGCCTC
>NZ_LVCT01000307.1:0-1447 GCF_001647205.1 Rhodococcus sp. EPR-134 | reverse complement strand
GACCACGCCACGCGAAGGCCCTTCACGTCGCCCTTCGAGGCTTCGACGTACGAGGTCTCGGCACGCTCGATCGAGAGCGGGTCCGCATTGTCCGGCCCGGCCATGATGTCGAGCATCAGCGCGTTGTCGGCAACAGTCCGGGTGATCGGACCGTGATACGCCCAGTTGTAGAAGCGCCCGGCCAGGATGGTCTGCGGGATGACGCCGGTGGTCGGCTTCAACCCGACGACCCCGCAGAGCGCCGACGGGATACGCACCGATCCCGCGCCGTCACTGCCCTCGGCGAGTGGCCCGAGGCCTGCAGCCACGGCAGCCGACGCACCGCCACTGGACCCGCCCGCGCTGTTGCCGAGCTTCCACGGGTTGTGCGTCGGCCCGTACAGGTGGTTGTCCGTGCCACCGTAGTAACCACTTTCGGGAGTGTTCGTCTTTCCCAGGAACAGTCCGCCGGCGCCTCGCAGCCTGTCCACGACGACGGCATTTCCCGTCGCGATGTTGTCGGCCATCGGCTTCATCCCGAACGTGGTCGGCAGCCCGTCGACTGCCGTCAGATCTTTGATCGTGAACGGAACGCCGTGCAGCGGGCCGAGCTTCTCGCCCGCTTCCTGTTGCCGTGAGAGTTCGGCCGCATCGCGCGTCACCTGCTCGCGATCGAACTGCACTATCGCGTTGATCGACGGATTGACGGCGTCGACGCGCTGGATCATCGCTTCGGCAATCTCGTTGGGCGAGAGATTGTTCGACGCGACCGACGCCGCCATCTCGGTAGCGGAGAGCCAATGCAGATTCTGTTCGGTCATGGGGTTTCCTTCGCCGGAGGGGTGATGCTCTCAGGCTAGGAAGCACCGAACTCAGCCACCATCGGTCATGTGACTGATGCCACAATCCGCGACTGGCAAAAAACCAGCGGCCCGGCCCCTAAAAAGGGACCGGGCCGTCGGTGAAGGAATTCCTAGACGTTCTTGCTGAGCAGGCCCCAGTTCTCGAGACCGTCGTACAGCGGAAGGTCGAGAGCGAGCTTGGCGACGCGCGCACGCAGCGCCGGCAGATCCGCGTTGCCGGCCAGAGCGGTACCGATGATGTCGGCGACCTCGGTGAACTCGGCATCGCCGAATCCGCGAGTGGCCAACGCTGCGGTACCGATACGCAGACCGGAGGTGGTCATCGGCGGGCGGGGATCGAACGGAACAGCGTTGCGGTTGACCGTGATGCCGATTTCGTGCAGAAGGTCCTCACCCTGCTGGCCGTCGAGCTGCGAGTTACGCAGGTCCACGAGCACGAGGTGGACGTCAGTGCCGCCGGTCAGGACGCTGATGCCCTGGTCTGCGACGTCCTTGTTGCCCAGACGCTCGGCAAGGATGCGCGCACCGGAAAGGGTGCGTGCCTGACGATCCTTGAACTCTTCACCGGCAGCGATCTTGAAGGTGACTGCCTTGGCCGCGATGGC
>NZ_LVCT01000306.1:0-20978 GCF_001647205.1 Rhodococcus sp. EPR-134 | reverse complement strand
CCGAGGGTCTTGTGGACGGTCGAGGAGACGACGTCTGCGTACGGGACGGGCGACGGGTGCAGTCCTGCCGCAACCAGTCCGGCGAAGTGAGCCATGTCCACCCACAGGTACGCCCCGACCTCGTCGGCGATCGCGCGGAACGCCGCGAAGTCCTGCTGACGCGGGTACGCGGACCAGCCGGCAACGATGACCTTCGGCTTCTCGGCGAGGGCGATCGAGCGCACCTCGTCCATGTCGATGCGGTGATCTTCCTTGCTGACGCCGTAGGACGCGACGTCGTACAACTTGCCGGAGAAGTTGAGCTTCATGCCGTGCGTGAGGTGACCGCCGTGTGCAAGGTCGAGGCCGAGCAGCTTCTCACCCGGGTTCATCAGTGCCATCAGAACAGCAGCGTTGGCCTGTGCGCCCGAGTGCGGCTGAACGTTCGCGAACTCTGCACCGAAGAGTTCCTTCGCACGGTTGCGCGCCAGATCCTCGATGACGTCGACGTGCTCGCAACCGCCGTAGTAACGACGTCCCGGGTAGCCCTCGGCGTACTTGTTGGTCAGGACGCTGCCCTGAGCCTGCAGAACCGAGCGGGGAACGAAGTTCTCCGACGCGATCATCTCGAGCGTGTCGCGCTGACGAGCCAATTCACCAGCCATCGCCTCGGCGACTTCGGGGTCGAGTTCGGCGAGTGATGCAGAGTTGACGTCGGAGCCGGGCACAGCGGTCATCGAGGAATCTCCAAGCTGGATGCGGAAACGAATGCGTCCAGTCTACGAAGTTCGCTCCCGCCGTCTCCACCCGGCACTAGGCAGCACGCAGAGAGCTGGGGACCAGCGGCTCGTCGAGCAGCCTGCGGAAGCGTTCGGTGCGCTCCGCGCCCACCGGCACCTCGTCCAGCCAGCCCCCGAGCAGCCGGTATCCCTCGACATACGTGCTGGTGTATGCCCGCCACAGCGGCGAAGACAGGAACTTGAGCGATTGGCGAGCGCGTTCCGGCGTCGACAGCGACCCCCGTTCGAGGAACAGCGCCACGTCGTCGAGGCTGCGCCCCTCGTCGTGCAACATCAGCGCCGCATCCTGCCGGACACTCAGCAGTTGCCCCGACGCGGCGGAGAGCCGTTGCGCCTTTTCCCCGTCGAAAGACAAGCCGAGGTCGGCGTAGATGTCCTGCGCCCACAAACCCCAGTCCGGGCCGACAATCGCTTCCAGCGCCAAATCCGCGAGGCCTTCGGCCATGATGCACTGCGGCGTGTTGACCAGGAACAGTGTCTGCTCGAGCTGGCCCGAACCGACCAGACCGGCTTCCTTACGGCAATGCTCGGTGTGATGGCCGGGGTAGGACTCGTGCGCGATCAGCCGCGGCAGGTTGGCCATGAACTGCGGCAGATCCGAATTGATCGCAACCTTGGAGCGGTAGTCACCGAGGTAGTAGTTGAAGCCGGACCACGGCTTGTCCCCCACCACTTCGTATTCGACGGTTTCCGACGCGGGAAGCCCGAACGTGCCGCGGACCAGATCGCGCAGCGCACTCGACATTGCCTCGACGCATTCGTTCAGTTTCGCCGCGGGGATCTCGTCGGCCTTGCGATGCGCCTGCACCCGCTGCGCCAGCGGTCCCGGACCGGGCAGAACTTCACCCATCAACCGGTGAGCGTCGCTGTAGGCGTCCTCGTTTCCCTTCTCGATTCGGACGTCGAAGTACGCCTCGACCTCGTCCACGAAGCCGATGTCCTCACCCGCGAACTTGCGCCCGGAGCATTCCAGGGCGCGAAGGTGTACGTCGACGAAGTGGGCGCGTTCGGCATTCAGACCACTTCCGGCCAACTCGCCCCGCAATTCACGTGCCGTGCGGGCAAGTTCACGCGGATCGGGCTTCGGGGCGCTCTCGATCTGCTTACGCAGCGCCGGGTCACCGGTGAACGCGTCGACGAACCCGTCTTCGAGACGGTCGAAACCCAGTCCGAGCAGCAGGTATTGGCGAACAAGTGTGTCTGGATCCATAACGACCGAGCCTAGTCGCTCGCTCCGGAATGCCACCCGGCGAAAGTCCCGGACGTGGCACCGAGCACAATCCGACTATGCACTCGGATCGTGCGCACACGCGCCTGGCTTGCTCGCATAGCTGTTTCGTCCGCCGGGCCCCGGGTTCACTACGTGCCGGTGAGCTGGGCTGATGGCGCGCACCAACGAATCGAGTCCCTACGTCGAGTTCGACCGCAAGCAGTGGCGGACACTGCGTAAGTCGACGCCACTGGTGTTGACCGAGGACGAGTTGTACGGCCTGCGTGGTCTCGGCGAGCAGATCGATCTCGAAGAAGTTGCCGAGGTTTATCTCCCCCTTGCACGTCTGATCCACCTGCAGGTGGCGGCGCGCCAACGGCTGTTCGCGGCCACCGCGACCTTCCTCGGTGAGAAGCATCCCGACCGTCAGGTGCCCTTCGTCATCGGTGTCGCCGGTTCGGTCGCGGTCGGAAAATCCACGACTGCTCGTGTGCTGCAAGCTCTCCTGGCCCGCTGGGATCACCATCCGCGCGTCGACCTCGTCACCACGGACGGATTCCTCTATCCGACCAGGGAACTCCAGCGTCGGGGCATCATGCACCGCAAGGGTTTTCCCGAAAGCTACGATCGCCGCAAGCTGTTGCGCTTCGTCACCGAAGTCAAGTCCGGGGCGGAAGAGGTAGCGGCACCGGTCTATTCGCACACGTCGTACGACATCATCCCGGGCCAGTACCACCTGATCCGCCAGCCCGACATCCTCATCATCGAGGGCCTCAACGTCCTGCAGACCGGCCCGCGTCTGATGGTCTCCGATCTGTTCGACTTCTCGATCTACGTCGACGCCCGCATCGAGGACATCGAAGCCTGGTACATCCAGCGGTTCCTTGCGCTACGCAACACGTCGTTCGCCGATCCGAACGCCCACTTTCACCACTACTCCGGCCTCTCCGACCGTGACGCGACCATCGCGGCGAAGGAGATCTGGAACTCGATCAATCACCCGAACCTGGTGGAGAACATTCTCCCCACCCGTCCCCGCGCAACCCTGGTGCTGCGCAAGGACGCCGACCACACGATCAACCGGCTGCGGCTGCGCAAGCTCTGAGACGGCTCAGGCGCCGAACCGGCGGTGGCGCGCCGCGTAATCGCGCAAGGCTCGAAGAAAGTCGACTCGACGGAACTCGGGCCAGTACGCCTCGGTGAACCAGATCTCCGAATAGGCGCTCTGCCACAACAGGAATCCGGAGAGCCGCTGCTCGCCGGAGGTGCGGATCACCAGATCCGGATCGGGCTGTCCCGACGTGTACAGATGCCCGTCGATGCCGTCGACCGTGACGGCCTGGATCAGTTCGTCTCCGCTCAGGCCCGCACCGATCTTGTCGCGCAGGAGCGATTGGACGGCGTCGGCGATCTCCTGACGCCCGCCGTATCCGATCGCGACGTTGACATGTGTCCCGGTTCGGCCGCTCGTCCCCGCCGCCGCTTCCCGCAAGCGCCTGGACTGCTCGGGAGGCAGAAGATCGAGAGCCCCGACGATCTGCACACTCCAGTTCTTGCCGGGCCCGGAGATCTCTTCGACGACGTCGGTGATGATTTCGAGGAGGGTGTCGAGCTCTTCCGGCTCGCGGCGCAGGTTCTCGGTCGAGAGCAGGTAGATGGTTGCCATCTCGATTCCGGCGGCGTCGCACCACTCGAGCAATTCGGCAATTTTGAGCGCGCCCATGCGGTGCCCGTGACTGACATCGGTGAAGCCGTTCTCGCGAGCCCATCGCCGATTTCCGTCACACATCACGGCTACGTGCCGTGGGTGCGCGAGACCGTCGAGATGACTGAGGAGTCGTCGCTCGTAGATGCTGTACAGCAGTCCGCGCAGATTCACCGTGACATCACCATGGTGTCAAAGACTACGCCCGGCAGTGACAGCCACATGCGAGCGCCGTCACGCTTTTTGTACGCGTCGAAAACCCGCAGGTAGGTTATGCTACTGATGCGTAACCTACGGTACCGTAGGTTACGCGGTTCGCAACAGTACGGAACGAGAGGGGTTGCACATGACGGCATTCGGGCTCGACGAGCTTCCGGTCAAACCACGCATGCGCGGTTGGATCCATCTGTGGGCGCTCGGTGTCTCCGTCGTCGCGGGCATTGTTCTCGTCTCCGTAGCCGGCGCTCAGGTCGGCGCCAAAGCGGCTTGGGCGACCGCGATCTACAGCGTCACGATCTGCGGCCTCTTCGGCATCAGTGCGACGTATCACCGCATCCAGTGGCCGACGGTCAAGGGCCGTACGTGGATGAAGCGTGCGGACCATTCGATGATCTTTCTCTTCATCGCCGGCAGCTACACACCGTTCGCCATGCTCGGCCTCCCGACTCACACCGGCAAGATCATCCTCGCGATCGTGTGGGCAGGCGCGCTCGCCGGCGTCGCACTCAAGATGCTCTGGCCCACCGCCCCGAAATGGGTGGGAGTCCCGCTCTACCTGCTCCTCGGTTGGGCGATCGTTCCCGTGGTCGGTGAACTGACGCACCAGGTCGGTGTGGCGCCTATGGTGCTGCTGCTCGTCGGCGGAATCTTCTACAGCGTCGGCGCAATTCTGTACGCGACGAAATGGCCAAACCCGTGGCCCACGACGTTCGGGCATCACGAGTTCTTCCACGCCGCGACGGTCGTCGCAGCGATCTGCCACTACATCGCGGTATGGCTCGTCGTGTTCAACTGACTCGCCAGTTCCACCACCGTCGTCACCGGCCGATCACACACGAATCCGCGACAGATGTACGCGGCTTCACCACCGTCGACGAGGGGTCGATCTGCAAGCAGCGGTGAAGAATCCGGGGCACCCCCGACAACCACTGCCCCACCCGGCGCAAGCCGGCGGGCATCGGCCAACAGCGAACCTTCCCCGACGACGGCCACCTGTATCGGACCACGCAACGACGCTTCCGCCACCGCGAGCCAGTGCCCCGCCGACCGAGGCGCACGCTCGAGCGGCAGCGTGGCCCTCGCCAGCGCGTCCGCCGCGGCCTGGGCGTAACGAGAAGAGCGCTCGGCATCGGTCAACGCCGCTGCGGTCAACAGAGCCTCCGCGACGCTCGACGCACCGGACGGCGTCGCGCCGTCCAACGGGTCTCGGGGCCGAGTCACGAGCGACTCCGCGAAATCGGCCGTGTCGAACCAGCTTCCCGGCTCGGCCGGATCAGCGAAGTGGTCGACAGTGACGTCGAGCAACTGCTGCGCCGCATCGAGCCACCGCGCCAATCCCGTTGCCTGATATAGAGCCAGGAGGCCGGTGGCCAACATTGCGTAATCCTCGAGCACACCCGTCGGGGCGCCGACAGCCCCGCCGAGGGAAGCACGACGCAAGTGACCGTCCACCAGGTGAAGGTCGAGAAGAGCGCCTGCGCACTCGGCCGCCGCGGTGATCCAGTCGGGTCGGTCCAGGGCAAGTCCCGCTTCCGTCAAGGCCGTGACGGTCAGCCCGTTCCAGGCCGTCACCACCTTGTCGTCGCGGCCGGGCTGTGGACGCTGAGCCCGGACGGCGCGTAGAGCGTCGGAGACCGTCTGCCAGCGCGACCAGTCGTCGGGGTCACGGAGCAACTGCAGTACCGACGCACCCTCTTCGAAGGTTCCGGTATCGGTGACCCGGAACAACTCCGACGCCCACTGCCCGTCCTCCGCGCCGAGAATCTCGACCAGCTGCGTCGGCGTCCATACGTACGTGAGGCCTTCGACGCCGTCGGTGTCGGCATCGAGAGCCGAAGCGAAGCAACCGTTCTCGGTCAGCAGGTCGGAGAGCAGGAACCTTGCGGTCTCCTCGGTGACGCGAGTGGCGAGGTCCGATCCGGTGCGCCGCGCCCAGTGCGCGTAGAACCGCAGGAGCAGCGCATTGTCGTAGAGCATCTTCTCGAAGTGCGGAACCACCCACTCGGCATCGACCGAGTAGCGCGAGAAACCGCCACCCAACTGGTCGTAGATACCGCCACGTGCCATTGCTTCGGCGGTGCGCTCGATGCCGCCGAGGATCTCGCCCGAACCCGTTCGCTCGTACTGTCGGAGCAGCCCCTCCAGTAGTGCCGACGGTGGAAACTTCGGTGCCCCACCGAATCCCCCGCGCGGGACGTCCTCGTCGCCGAGGATCGACCGGCCCGCCGCGTTCAGCAGCTCGGCGTCGATGGGTGCTCCGCCGTACGGAATCCCGCCCGACGCGCGCTGAAGTTCCGTGACGATCGACTGCGCCGCGTTGTCGACCTCGTCGCGCCGATTCGTGAAGGTGTCGACTATCGCTTCGAGAAGCTGTGTGAACGAAGGCATTCCGCCGCGAGGCGTCGGCGGGTAGTACGTGCCGCAGTAGAACGGTGAACCGTCGGGAGTCAGGAAACAGGTCATGGGCCAGCCGCCCTGGCCGGTCATCGCAACCGTCGCATTCATGTAGACGGCGTCGATGTCGGGACGTTCTTCTCGGTCCACCTTCACACAGACGAAGTTCGCGTTCATGACGGCCGCGATCTCGTCGTTCTCGAACGACTCGTGCGCCATGACGTGGCACCAGTGGCACGCCGAGTATCCGATCGAGAGGAGAATCGGCACGTTGCGCTCGCGCGCCCACTCCATCGCTTCTTCGCCCCACTGTTGCCAGTGGACCGGATTGTCGGCGTGCTGACGCAGGTAAGGGCTCGAGGACCCACCCAGGTTGTTCCGCATCCGTGGGTCCATCGCCGCTACCTCGTTCGTCTCAGGATTCTTGCTTGGGCTTCTTCTCGGTAGAGACGTTGGGTTCCGCCGGGCTCGGAGCAGTGATTGCTCCCCGGTCGGTGCCTTCGTCTGCCTGCTGATCGAGTTCGGGATGATCCGGTTCGAACGTCTCCGGCAGCTTCTTGAGCTGGCGGTTCATCGACCGAACCAGGAGGATCACACCGATGAGCAGCGCAAGAATCACCAGCAGGCCGACCGGAGACGACTTTCCGAACTCCGGTCCGGATGGGTTACTCGGGGTCTGAGCAAGAAATTGTGTGGTGCCGAGAACTACCTCGGCGGACAGAGCATTCACTTCTGAGCGTCCTCTTCGAGACCTGCGAACAGGTCGGTTTCCGGAATGGACGTGGTGACCCGCGTCTTGGCGAGCTCGAATTCCTCGGTGGGCCAGATCTTCTGCTGAATGTCGAGCGGCACAGCGAAGAACGAACCGTTGGGATCGATCTGCGTCGCGTGTGCGCGCAGAGCATCGTCACGCTGGGGAAAGTAGTCGCCGCACGTGACCTGAGTGGTCACCCGGACCATCATGTCGCCGCGTTCGGTCTTCCACTTCTTGAGCCAGTCCGCCATCGGGAACGGCTCACCGCGACGCTCGTACTCCTCCTGGAAAAGTTCGAGGCGCTTACGGATGAATCCGTGCGAGTAGTAGACCTTCTTGATTTCCCACGGCTGACCGTCCTCGGGGAAGTACTCGGGATCGGCGGCGGCTTCGTAGGCTGCCATCGTCACGTCGTGGCACCGGATGTGATCCGGGTGCGGATATCCGCCGTTCTCGTCGTACGTCGTGACGACGTGGGGACGGAACTCGCGAATCACCTTGACCAGAGCGCGCGTCGACTCTTCGAGCGGAACGAGGGCGAAGCACCCTTCGGGCAGCGGCGGAAGAGGGTCGCCCTCGGGAAGCCCGGAATCGACGAAACCGAGCCAGCGCTGCTTCACGCCCAGGATGCGAGCGGCCTCGGCCATCTCCTCCTGGCGAACTTCGCTGATTCGATCGCGGACACCGGGAACGTCCATGGCCGGGTTGAGAATGTCGCCACGCTCACCCCCGGTGAGCGTCAGGACCATCACTTCGTGGCCTTCGGCTGCATAACGGGCGGTGGTGGCCGCACCCTTGCTCGACTCGTCGTCGGGATGGGCATGGACGGCCATGAGCCGGAATCCGCTCACGTGTTCGTTCACCTCAACTTCACCTGTAGCCGTTGCCGGCAGTTCACCTGTAGCCGTCACCGGCAGTCTTCGAATCACACGCTGTGCACCGCTCGGATTACTCCGGGCCGTTGCCGTCAAACGTACCGACTGCCGACAAACCTACCGACGGCGCGACGGGATACGTCCTCTATAGTTCCACCCGAGAGTTCCTGGCGCAGCCGTGACCCCTTCGGTAATCCGGCGGGACACAGTCAGTTGCTGCACGACACGCGAACTCGAGTCTTCGAGAGCAGAGTGATGAGCAAACCGCTTCCCCAAGATCGGTACCCGAGCACAACTCGCACGGGCAGTCCCCGCAAGTGGATGGTGTGGGCTCTGACCGCTCTCGTCATCGTCGTAGGCGGCGGAATCGCGTACTACGCGTACGGAAAATTTGCGGTCAAGGAAATCGAGACCGAGACCATCTCGTTCGACATCGCCAACGACTCCACGGTGAAGATCCGTTTCACCGTCACACGCGACGACTCGTCGCGTGAAGCGATGTGCATCGTGCGCGCACGCTCGAAGGACGGCTCCGAAACCGGTCGACGTGAGGTCTACGTCCCGTCGTCGGAACATCAGACCCTCGAGTTCAACACCGAGGTCAAGACGTCCCAGCCGCCAGGCATGGCCGACGTCTACGGCTGCAGCTTCGACGTTCCGGAGTACCTGACCAAGAGCTGACCTCGGAACGCACCCACCCTGCCGGACGTTTGACGCCGGACAGGGCGGGTAGTCATGCGTGATAGAATTGCCCGATACACGGTTCCGGGTGGAACCGTGTATTGCTGCATTGACGCAAGGTTTGACGGCAAGGTTGCATCCCTGGTGGTGCTTCTGTGTCGTTGTTCGCTGCTGTTGCAGCGATCGTCGAGGGAGCCCCCGGCTCCGACTACTAGGGAGTGATCGAGATGACCGAGACCCAGGTGACCTGGCTTACCCAGGAATCACATGACAGGCTCAAGAACGAACTCGACCAGCTCATCGCCAATCGCCCGGTCATCGCCGCCGAGATCAACGAGCGTCGCGAAGAGGGCGACCTGAAGGAGAACGGCGGCTACCACGCTGCCCGCGAAGAGCAGGGTCAGCAGGAAGCCCGCATTCGCCAGCTCCAGGAGCTGCTGAACAGCGCAAAGGTCGGCGAGGCCCCCACTCAGTCCGGTGTCGCACTGCCCGGATCCGTAGTCAAGGTCTACTACGACGGCGACGAGAGTGACACCGAGACGTTCCTGATCGCTACCCGCGAAGAAGGCGCACGTGACGCCAAGCTCGAGGTCTACTCGCCGAACTCACCGCTGGGCGGCGCGCTGCTCGAAGCCAAGGTCGGCGACACGCGTGAGTACAACCTGCCCAACGGCAGCACCATGAAGGTCACGCTGCTGAGCGCGGAGCCTTACCACAGCTGATCGGCTGTACCAGCTCTGAAAAGAAGCGCCACCCGACTCGGTCGGGTGGCGCTTCTTGCTCTGTCGACGCTCGCCGTTTCCTGCCCACTCACACCACGCGGCGAGCCTTCATGCCGGCGAAGATCGGGCCGACCTTCACCACGTCGCCGAACGTGGGTGCGTGAAGCATCTGACCGTTGCCGACGTAGATCGCCACGTGGCCGGGGCCGCCTGCCTGCCAGTTGCCGAACAACAGGTCACCGGGCTGCGCCTGATCCAGCGGGATCTCGACGCCGACACCCCACTGCGTCTCCGAGGTCCGGGGCAGAGTCACCCCGGTGGCCGCGTGGATCGCGTACGACGTCAGCCCCGAGCAGTCGAACCCGCCCATCGACGGCCCGTTGATGTTTCCGCCACCCCACACGTACGGCAATCCGAGAAACTTCAGACCGGCCTCGACGACGCCGCCCACCGCTGCGGCGAGGTTGTTGTAGTCGAAGGGCGCAAGCATCAGGGCGAACGAGTCCTGCAACGATTTGATCTGGGCGACGAACGGAGCGGCGACCGCCTGCTCCGCAGGAACCTCGCCCGACTTGTCTGCCGGAACGCCGCCCGCTTCGCGAACTGCGTCCGGCCCGACGTCGTAGGCAGCGAGCGCGAGGTCGACGGTATCGCCCTCGACCTCACCGGACTTCTGCCAGGACTGCGCTTGCTTCACGAGATCGCACAACCGGTATCCGGTTGTCATCACCGGATCGGCAACGCCCAGGATGTCCATCTTTCCGTCGCCGTCACCGTCCTTGCCTTATGCCGTCCACGCTGCGGTGGTGAAGCGGCCAGGCCCGCGCCCACCTTCCGGTGAGATGTCGGTATCGGGTCCGTACTTGAATCCGTTCTCGACCGAGTACAGCGAGGCGATCACCGCGGGCGTGATCTCCGAGCACAGAGCACCGGCCTTTTTGATCCACGGCGCGAACACTGCCACCGCTCCCACGGGCGCCAATGTCGCTCCCGGAAAGTTGGAGGGTACGGAAGGCACGATTCCCTCAGGTGTGTCCTGAGTTCGTGCCGGTCCGTTCCAGGCTGCAAGTGAGACTGCAGCATTCGAAGACTCGTTCTTCTCGACTTGTGCGGGCGCTGCGAGAGTTCCACTCATCACGCCCAGTGCGGTGCCGATCGACACAGCGATCGCCAGGACACCGACTGCCATCCGAACCTCCGATAAACCTCTGAAAATCCATGTACGTGGTCGTACCCGAAACTTGTCGGTGCGAACATCTACTGTTTCGAACATGCATTCGACACGGCTCAGTCTCGCGACTCCTGTAACCAATGTCTCATTTATCTCGGCGGGCGTTACGCAAATGACTACAGACGCCAAGGCTTTTCTCAGGTTCGGCGTGAAAGCTGAGTCCATGAGCGACGATCGGCCACGACCCGCCCGGGGACGCACTACGGTGTATCGACCCGTTCGCCTCGCCCTCGCAGCCACGGCTGTGGCGGGAGCACTCGCAAGCGGCGGACTTTCACTCGTTTCTTCTCCCACTGCCACGGCACTCGCGCCGGACACGTCGGCTTCTCACACCAAGAATCCCGTAGCGAAGCGGCCCGTCGTGGTCGTCGGATTCGGAACCCCGGACGCCGTCTCCAACGGTTCGTGAGTACTCCGCGCTCGGCCTCCGAGTGGCTCACGTGGGGGGTTCAGGCCCGGGTCGTCGTCACCGACCCTGAAGTCCTTCCCTCCGCGGCCAGCCTGGTTCGCGGGTACCTCACCGCTGCCGACGCCGCCACCAATCGAGATCGTGCCGACTCCGAGATTCGTACCTATGTCAGCGCCGCGAGCAACGTCGACGGCGTCGCCGTGACCCCGATGTTCGCGCACTTCCTCGAAGACGCGTTGGCTGTCGCACGACTGACCGACGGCAAACTCACGCCGACGGCCGGGTCGGCAGACCCTCACTCCTGGTGGAAGATTCGCGTCGAGAACAACCGCGTGTACAGCCCGGACGACGTCGTTCTCGATCTGTCCGCGACGGCCCGCGCCAGTTCAGCGGACCACTGTGCCGCGTCCACTGCGACTCTTCTCGGGTGTGGCGTGCTGGTCGGCCTCGGCGGGGACATCGCGGTTGCCGGCCCGGCGCCGGAAGACGGCTGGCAGATTCAGGTGCAAGACCTGCCCGGCGACCCGACCTGCCAGGTAGCACTTCCGTCCGACTGCGGGATCGCCACGGCCAGCACCGTCAAGCCACTGCACCGCGAATCGACGGCGACGCCGATGTGGCGCACGGTGTCGGTGATTGCATCCTCCTGCGCCCAGGCCGCCGCATTCAGTCGGGTTGCGGTCGGCATGGGCGGTTCGGCCATCGACTGGCTACATCAACTCGACGTACCCGCCAGGCTGGTCGACCAGGAGTACCGCGTGACGGTTCTGGGCGGCTGGCCTGACGAGTAACTCGCCTCAGTTCTGCAGTCGTACTGCGTAACCGGCGCCGTCGAAGGCCGTCAGAAGTTCCGCCTTGTTGTCCGGACCACGCGTCTCGACGGTGAGGAAGACTTCCACTTCGTCGAGCGCGAGTTCGCCACCGGTACGGGAATGGATGACATCGACCACGCTGGCGCCGTTCGCTCGAACCACTTCCAGCAACGAGACCAGTGCGCCCGGCCGATCGTCGATGGTGATGTGAACGCCGAGGAACCGTCCGGCCGCTCGCAGACCGTGCGAGATGACGTGCGTGAGAAGTAGCGGATCGATGTTGCCGCCGGAAAGCACGGCGCACACCGGCCCTGTCAGTCCCAGCTCCTCCGGAGTGCAGGTCATCAAGGCCGCGACGGCCGCGACGCCGGCCGGTTCGACGATGAGCTTGGCGCGTTCGAGGCACAGCAGGAGCGCTTTGGACAGCGCTTCCTCGCTGACCGTCACCACGGCGTCGACATGGGCGGCAACTTCGGCGAACGGAACCTCGCCCGGGCAGCCAACGGCGATACCGTCTGCCATCGTGGACATCGACGCCAAGGCGGTCGGCTTCCCGGCTGCCAACGACGCCGGCCAGGCAGCCGCGGTCTCGGCCTGCACTCCGACGATGCGGACCTGCGGGCGCACAGCTTTGACGGCTGCAGCCACTCCCGCGATCAAACCGCCGCCGCCGGTGGGAACGAGGATCGTGCCGACCTCAGGCAGTTGCTCGAGGATTTCGAGCCCCACAGTCCCCTGCCCCGCCACGACGTCCTCGTGGTCGAACGGGTGGACCAGAACTGCTCCGGTTCGGTCCGCGAATTCGCGAGCGGCCACGAGCGCTTCGTCGACAGTCGAACCGTGCAGGTGGACCTGAGCTCCATATGCCTTGGTGGCCACCAACTTCGGCAGCGGCGCACCCGTCGGCATGAAGACGGTCGACTTGATTCCCAATTCTGTTGCAGACCAGGCAACTCCCTGCGCATGGTTACCGGCACTGGCCGCCACCACGCCCGCTGCCCGTTCCTCTGCGGAAAGATTGGCAATGCGGTTGTACGCACCGCGCGGTTTGAAAGAGCCGGTGCGCTGCAGATTTTCACATTTCAAACTCACGGCGAAGCCGGTGGTTTCGGACAACACTCGCGAGGCCACGACCGGGGTGCGTCGCATGACCGGGGCGAGCAGTTGCTGTGCAGCCTTTATCTGTTCGAGATTCACGCATGCCTCCAGAAAGTGCGCCTCCACACCCTCGTGAGGTGTGAAGGCGCACTGCAGATTCGAAGTCGAATTACTGTAGAGCGAAGATCAGGACAGCGCTTGCTCGATGTCGCCGACCAGATCGGAGGCGTCTTCGATGCCGACCGACAGGCGAACCAGATCGTCGGGAACCTCGAGAGCGGAACCGGCCGTCGAGGCGTGGGTCATCGCACCGGGGAATTCGATGAGGGATTCGACTCCGCCGAGAGATTCTGCCAGCGTGAAGAGCTCGGTGCGCGAGCACAGGTCGAGAGCTGCCGCCTTGCCGCCCTTGAGACGGACGGAGATCATGCCGCCGAAGCGTCGCATCTGCTTGGCCGCGACCTTGTGCGACGGATGCGAAGCCAGTCCGGGGTAGATGACGCTGGCAACCGCGGGGTGGCCGTCGAGCAATTCGACGACCTTCTCCGCGTTGTCACTGTGACGCTCCATGCGCAGCGCCAGTGTCTTGATTCCGCGCAACGTCAGGAACGCGTCGAAGGGGCCGGGAACGCCGCCGGATCCGTTCTGCAGGAAGGCAAACGCGGTGTCCAGTTCTTCGTCGTTGCAGACGAGAGCGCCACCGACCACGTCGGAGTGTCCGCCGATGTACTTGGTCGTGGAGTGCAGCGCGATGTCGGCACCGAGCTGCAGCGGCTGCTGCAGGTACGGCGAGGCGAAGGTGTTGTCCACCACGATCTTTGCGTTGCCCTCGTGGGCGACCTCGGCAAGGAGCTCGATGTCACCGATATTGAGCAGCGGGTTCGTGGGCGTCTCGACCCAGACCAGCTTGGTGTTGGACTTCATCGCCGCGCGCACCGCATCGACGTCGGACACCGGAGCCGGGGTGTACTCGATCCCCCACTGCGTGAACACCTTGTCGATGAGACGGAAGGTTCCGCCGTACGCGTCGTCGGGGATGACCAGGTGATCGCCGGGTCGAAGTACCGAACGGAGCAGGCAGTCGGTGGCCGCCATTCCCGAACTGAACGCTCGGCCGTAGGTTCCGGATTCGAGCGCGGCGAGGTTCGCCTCGAGTGGGCGACGGGTGGGGTTACCCGTTCGCGCGTACTCGAAGCCACTGCGCATTCCACCGACGCCGTCCTGGGCGAAGGTGGAACTCGCGTAGATCGGCACGTTGACCGCACCGGTCAGCGGATCGGGTTCGTAACCCGCATGCACCGCTTTCGTGGAGAAACCCTGCCAGCTGATGTTGTCGGCCTTGCTGCGTTGCTCACTCATGGTCCCCAGCCTAATGGCGCCGGTGCCGGCGCAGGAATCCGAACTCAGGAATCCGAACTCAGGAAACCCAGGAGATCGTGGCGCGTGATGACACCGACCGGCTTGCCGTCGTCGACGACCATGAGTGCGTCGGTGTCCCCGAGCGCCTTCGTGGCAGCCGAGACCGGCTCGCCGGAACCGATGAGCGGGAACGGCTTGCTCATGTGCTTCTCGACGGAATCCGCAAGGTGCGCACGGCCTTCGAAGACCGCGCTCAGCAGATCCCGCTCGGACACACTTCCGGCGACCTCGCCCGCCATGACCGGCGGTTCCGCACCCACGACGGGCATCTGGGACACGCCGTACTCGCGCAGGATCTCGATCGCATCGCGCAGGGTCTCCGACGGGTGGGTGTGAACGAGGTCCGGCAGCTCGCCCGACTTGCCACGCAGAACGTCGCCGACGGTGGGGACGTTGGTCTTGCCGTCGAGTGGGGTGCGCAGGAATCCGTACGACGCCATCCACTGATCGTTGAAGATCTTGGACAGGTAGCCGCGGCCACCGTCCGGGAGAAGGACGACGATCAGGGCGTCAGGACCCTCACGCTTGGCTACTTCGAGGGCAGCGACGACGGCCATACCGCAGGAACCGCCGACCAGCAGTCCCTCCTCGCGGGCGAGGCGACGCGTCATCTCGAAGGAATCGGCATCCGAGACGGCGATGATCTCGTCCGGGATGGACGGGGCGTATGCCGACGGCCAGAAGTCTTCGCCGACGCCTTCGACCAGATACGGACGACCGGTGCCGCCGGAATAGACGGAGCCCTCGGGGTCTGCGCCGATGACCTTGACCTTGCCGCCCGAAACTTCCTTGAGGTAGCGGCCGGTGCCGGTGATGGTGCCGCCGGTGCCGACGCCCGCGACGAAGTGCGTGATCTTGCCGTCGGTGTCGGCCCAGATCTCGGGGCCGGTGGTCTCGTAGTGGCTCTCCGGTCCGCCCGGGTTGGAGTACTGGTTGGGCTTCCAGGCGCCGGGGATCTCACGGGTGAGACGGTCGGAGACGCTGTAGTAGCTGTTCGGGTTGTCCGGCGCGACGGCCGTGGGGCACACGACCACCTCGGCGCCGTAGGCGCGCAGGACGTTGCGCTTGTCTTCGCTGACCTTGTCTGGGCAGACGAAAACGCACTTGTATCCACGCTTTTGCGCCACGAGCGCCAAGCCGATTCCGGTGTTGCCCGAGGTCGGCTCGACGATGGTGCCGCCCGGCTTCAGTTCACCCGAAGCCTCGGCTGCGTCGATCATCTTGACGGCGATGCGGTCCTTGGAGCTACCGCCAGGGTTGAGGTATTCGACCTTGGCTGCCACCGTGCCGAAGTTTTCGCCCGTGACGGACGTGAGCTTGACGAGTGGGGTGTTGCCGATGAGGTCGACGACGTGTTCCGCGATGCGCATTCGTCCATGTTCCCAGATGAAAGAAAACGGTGCGCGCGGACGTCGGGCGAAGGTGGTGCAATCCGGCTAGATTGGCAAGTGTGAGTCGAACCGGACTGAAAGCGTCGGTGGCCACGGTGGTGGCCGGATCGAGTGCAGGCACGCTCTCCTGGTTGGGCTACAACTATCTGATGTCGCAGGCGGGGGCGGCCCGCGGGGTGATCGGTCGCAATATCGCCAAGCCACCCGAGGCGGACGGGGTGTACGCGCCCGGCGCCGACAACCCGGAACTCTGGTGGCGGGCCGTGCCCTTCGATCTCCACTTGATGATCTTCGGCGATTCGTCTGCGGCCGGCGTGGGCGCGCTGACGGCCTCGGAAGTTCCGGGTGTTCAGGTCGCGAAGCTGCTTGCGAGTGAAACCGGGAAGCGAATCCGTTTGAGCACCAAGGCCATCGGGGGCGCCACCTCCCGCGGGTTGAGTGGGCAGGTCGACGCCATGTTCGTCGCCGGTCCTCCCCCGGACGCTGCGGTGATCCTGATCGGCGCCAACGACGTCACCGCCAAGAACGCGATTCACGCGTCGGCTAAACGCCTCGGCGACGCGGTTCGACGCTTACGCGAGAGCGGTGCCGTCGTTGTTGTCGGCACCTGCCCGGATCTGGGGGTGGTCACGGCGATCCCGCAACCTCTGCGCTCCGTGGTGCGCGAATGGGGCCATCGCCTCGCACTCGCCCAGGCGGCCGCGACCAGAAACGCCGGGGGTCATCCCGTTCCACTGGCCGACCTGCTGGCCAAGGAATTCCTGGCCTCGCCCGACACGATGTTCTCGGCCGACCGTTTCCATCCGTCCGCGGCCGGATACGAACTCGCGGCGAAGCAGATCGTCCCGGTTCTCGCGTCGGCTCTGGGTGAATGGCAGGGTGGCCCGCTACCCGAGCTCCCCCACGTTTCGGAGGCGGCGCAAGCCCGCACCGTCGCGGCCCGACTGACGGCGGCGGCAACCCAGTGGAAAGCCTTCGCGAGACGCACAAAACCTGCAGGTCAGCGCCCCGACGTCAACTGAGTGAGACTGCGTGACCACCATCTGGGAGCGGCAACGTAAATTGTAAGTCGAAGCTGCATTCAACTTGCCCTGCTCGACGGCGTTTCAAGCCGCCCCACGAGCAGTACACAAAAGGAGTTTTCATGCCCGAGGCAGTAATCGTCTCAGCAGTACGGTCGCCCATCGGCCGCGCAATGAAGGGTTCGCTCAAGGACATCCGCCCGGATGACCTCGCAACTCAGATGGTTGCCGCCGCGTTGGCAAAGATCCCCGAGCTCGACCCCGCCGAGATCGACGACCTCATGCTCGGTTGCGGCCAGCCCGCCGGCCAGTCGGGCTTCAACATCGCCCGAGTCGTCGCCGTTCAGCTCGGCTACGACTTCCTCCCCGGTGTCACGGTCAACCGTTACTGTTCCTCCTCTCTGCAGACCACCCGCATGGCGCTGCACGCCATCCGCGCAGGCGAGGGCGACGTCTTCATCTCCGCAGGCGTCGAGTCCGTCTCCAGCTTCATCACCGGCAACGCCGACGGCCTCCCCAACACCAAGAATCCGCTCTTCGACGCAGCGCAGGCCCGTAGCGCCAAGCTCGCCGAAGGTGGAGTCGCCTGGACCGATCCTCGCGAAGAGGGCCTGATCCCCGACGTGTACCTGGGCATGGGCCAGACCGCGGAGAACGTCGCTTCCGCCACCGGAATCACCCGCGAAGACCAGGACCGCTGGGCAGTTCGCAGTCAGAACCGCGCCGAGGAAGCCATCGCTCGCGGCTTCTTCGAGCGTGAGATCACGCCCGTCACGCTCGCCGACGGCACCGTCGTCTCCAAGGACGACGGCCCCCGCGCCGGCACCACCTACGAGGGCATCAGCGGCCTCAAGCCCGTCTTCCGCCCCGACGGCACCGTCACCGCCGGCAATGCCTGCCCGCTCAACGACGGCGCAGCCGCACTGGTGATCATGTCCGACACCAAGGCAAAGGCACTCGGCCTGACCCCGCTCGCTCGCATCGTCTCCACCGGCGTCTCGGGCCTGTCCCCCGAGATCATGGGCCTCGGCCCGATCCAGGCCGTCAAGAACGCCCTGAAGATCGCCGGCAAGTCGATCTCCGACATCGACCTGTTCGAGATCAACGAGGCATTCGCAGTGCAGGTCCTCGGATCCGCTCGCGAACTGGGCATCGAAGAGGACAAGCTCAACATCTCCGGTGGCGCGATCGCGCTGGGTCACCCCTTCGGTATGACCGGTGCCCGTATCACCAACACCCTGATCAACAACCTGCAGGAGCAGGACAAGACCTTCGGCGTCGAGACCATGTGTGTCGGCGGCGGACAGGGCATGGCAATGGTGATCGAGCGCCTCAGCTGATCCCCTGAGCACGTCGAAAGCGGCCGCCCGGCTTCTGCCGGGCGGCCGCTTTCGTGTGGTCGGGTTTCAGGTAGTCGTGAACTTCCGAGCAAAACTCCCCAACTCGCGAATCAACTCTCGCGCAGCGTCGTCCTCACGCTGCACGGCAGCGCGAGCTTCGTCCGCCCATCCGTGACGGAGCAGTCGTTTGGCGGCAAGGACTGCCGGTCCGACGTTGGCGGCAATCTGCTCGGCGCTCTCCCGAGCACGGCTGTGAACCTCTTCGGCCGGTACGGCCACGTTCGCCAGTCCGTAGTCGGCCGCTTCGACGCCGCTGAGCCACCGCGCCGACAGGATCAGCTCGGCGGCGCGCTGTGTTCCGATCACCTTGGGCAGCAACCAACTACTGGCAGCTTCGGGAGCGGTACCCAGCGAGGTGAACGGTGCACGCAGACGTGCGTCCTCGGCAACGTAGACGACGTCGCAGTAAAGCAGCATGGTCAGGCCGATGCCGACGGCAGCGCCGTGTACCGCGGCGATCAATGGCTTCGGGAACTCCACCAGCGCGACGATCAGCGGCGCGAATGCGTGGCCGAAGTCGGCGTTGTCTGCGCCTGGTTCGGCGAGTGCGCGTAGGTCGACGCCACTGGAAAATGCCTTGCCTGCGCCCTCGACGATCACCACGGCCACGGCTTCGTCCGACGCCGCGTCGTCGAGCGCTTTGGTGAACGCTCGAAAACCGGCTGCATCAAATGCGTTCAGGCGACTCGGATTATTGAAGGTCAGCGTTCGCACTGCTCCGGCATCCGCGACCAGGATGGGTTCAGAGGTGTTTGTCGACATTCGCTCCCCTTCCTTCCAAACCAAGCAGTTGCTAGTTATCCAAGCACCGTAACCGTCCACAGACGACAAAAGAAGGGCCCCTCGCGGGGCCCTTCTTCGTGTTCCGGAGCGACTCGAGAACTAGTCGTTGTTGAAGTAGCTCAGCAGACGCAGGATCTCGACGTACAGCCAGACCAAGGTGACGGTGAGGCCGAATGCGACGCCCCAGGCTGCCTTCTCGGGCGCCTGTGCGCGGATCAGCTGATCAGCGGCGTCGAAGTCGAGCAGGAAGCTGAAGGCTGCGATGCCGATGCAGACGAGGCTGAAGATGATGGCGAGCGTTCCGCCGTCACGCAGTCCCAGTCCGCCCTCGACGAAGAAGCTCGCGACGAGGTTACCGAGGGCCAGAACGACAACGCCGATCAATGCGCCGATGATCATTCGCGTCAGACGCGGTGTCACCCGGATCGCACCGGTCTTGTAGACGACCAGCATGCCGAAGAACACGCCGAACGTTCCGAGGACTGCTTGCGCGATCAGTGCGGATCCGCCGACGCCACCGAATTGAATATCAGTGAACATGAACGACAGCGCACCGAGGAACAGACCCTCGGCGACGGCGTACGCCAACACGATTGCCGGGTTGTCCATCTTGCGGCCGAACGTAGCGACCAGAACCAGAACGAGGCCGACGAGACCGCCGCCGATGACCAGCGGGGTAGCGAGGTCGACGTTGTTGTTGACCAGGAAGTACGACACCAGTGCCGAGATCGTCAGCACACCGAGCGTGATGCCCGTCTTGGTGACGACGTCGTCGATCGTCATGGCCCGCGAGGTGGGACCGGTCTGGTACGGCTCGGCCGGAGCGTACTGCGGCTGACCGAACTGCTGGGTTGCCTGCGAGGCGCCCGCCGTCGCAGATCCGAACGAGGCGTATCCGTTGCCCTCTTGCTTGGGCAGATTGCGGAACACCGGGTTGCTGGTGGTGCGCACCGTGATCATCCCTTCATCGTGGTGGCCTACGACGGGTGCGTCGCGGGTTCGCCGGACGGATCCGAGTTTCCGACACGGTCCGTGTACCTGACTAAAAGTAAAGCACTCGTAATTTACAACGTCGAAGCTTCGGTTGTAGTTCCCGGCGCATTTCCGGAAGATCAACACTCTTCGACACTCGTCCCTTTTCGATACTAGGACGGTTTGACCGACTTCATCACGATGAACTTCGCGTTCTTCGCCATCGCCTCGCTCGGACCCACCGCGGCTTTCAACGGTTCGCGATACCCCAGATGCGCGTTGTGAACAGTCCACAACTCGCCACCGGGACGCAGGACACGGCCGGCAGCTTCGAACATCTTGAGTGCTCCGCCGGTGTGGACCGCCGCGCCGACGTGGAACGGCGGGTTCAACAGAACCAGATCCGCGCTCGCACTGGGCAACGAACTCACGGCGTCGTCGCGCAGGCCGCTCACTCGATCGCCGACGCCATTTGCGGACGCAGTCGCCAGAGCCGAAGCGACGGCTGCCGAGGACTGATCCGTTGCGATCACGTGCACGTCCGGGAACTTCCGCGCGATCGCCGCCGCGAGAATGCCGCTGCCACAACCCAGATCGATCACGTCGCTCAGCGGATCGACCGCAATCTTTCCGAGGTTCTCCAGGAGCAACCGGGTGCCGATGTCCAGGCTCGCACCGGCAAACACTGCGCCGTGAGCAACGACGTCGAGGTCGAACTCTTCCAGGCGCTCGGCCATCGGGAACGTGACGACGACCTCGGCCTTCGGTTCCGAAGCCTTGAGTACGCGGGACTTCTGACGCCCACGCGAGGCGCTGACGTCGGAAAACGATTCGCCGAGAACCTTGTTCATCGCCGGGGTGATGTGCTTGTCACGCCCACCGGCGAAGACACGAACCGCCGGGTCGGCGTGAAGCGCGATCAGCTGGGCGATCTCGGCAAGTTCGGCGAGGC
The DNA here is from genome assembly GCF_001647205.1 of Rhodococcus sp. EPR-134. Classification (NCBI taxonomy): domain Bacteria; kingdom Bacillati; phylum Actinomycetota; class Actinomycetes; order Mycobacteriales; family Nocardiaceae; genus Rhodococcus; species Rhodococcus sp. EPR-134. Next base: position 150 of record NZ_LVCT01000306.1, on the reverse strand, counting down.
TACGCGGCAATTGCATAAGCACGACGCGGGCGCCGCTGAGCAACTCCTCGTCCAGTCCGTGCGAGGTGAAGGCGTCACTGAATCCGAGTTCGCGCGCATTGTTCGCGAGGGCCAGCTCTCCGGTGAGCGGATCCTGGTGAACGCGCACGG